>CACGIE010000009.1 GCA_902573015.1 uncultured Candidatus Poseidoniales archaeon
CATAGTACTGCCACTGCTCCATGGTCCAGCCCTCGGGCAATCCGCTCTCGGGTATTGGGGGGGTATTGGGCTCTACTGTCGGAGCGGGAGCCTGCTCCATGGGGTTCGATGGCGGAGGGGGCTTCTGGAAAAGGTCCTGCGAACCACCGTACATCGAGTTGGCCACTTCATCGGCGGAGGGCAGTTGGTCTACGCCTATCTTCTCGCCGCTCCATCCCTCAACAGTCATGGTGTAGTCGCTTAGGGAATTGTGCTCCTCAAGTGGTGCCCTGGCCTTCTGCAGAACTCTGAAGGAAGAGAACAGAACGACTCCCATCACGGCCAGACCTATAGCTACGAGAGCGAAGTTTGCGGCTAGCCAGCCCACTTCCTTGACATCCGTGCCCTCAGGTATGGGGTCCGGCTTGTACAGAGTGATCTGAGTGGTCCTCTTGGTCGTGTCAAGATCGCTGATTACTACCAGTGAGACGTTGAAATCGACTATATTGGCTGCTAGATTTTCGAGGTTCTCGTCTCTCACATCGATGTTTATGGTGACGTTCCTGCTCTCCCCGGCTTCGAGGACGAAGTTCCTGTCATCGTCTTCCACCCTTGCATCGTAGACAGTCCAGAGGTTGTCCAACTCTACATCAGCACGTATCTGCTGGTCCAACTCGGGATGAGCGCTTCGAATTGAGAATATGATGAAGTAGTCATCGCCTGATTCACGTATCTCCGCTGCGTTGGAAAGTAAGGACGGAGGGAGCACCACCAGGTAGCCCACCGTACCTACCTCGAACCTGGCCTCGCCCTCGGCCGAGTTGCCAGATTCAACGCTGGTAGCCTTGAGTTTGATGATCCGTGGGCCGTCGGCTTCTGCGTCGAAAGAGTAGCTCACGCTCAGGCTGAAGTTCTCCCCGGGTGCGATGTAGGGGGTCCTTCCATTGGTGAGTCCTGCGACTGATGCGCTGACGTCGGACGGGAAGTCGAGTTCTATATCGAAGGCGTCATCCTCGTTACCGGTATTGGAAATGGTCCACTTCAGGGTCCTCGGGTCTGTTCCGGCCGCGAAGACCTCCTGCGACAGATCCCTGTCCTCCACCTCTACCATGTATGTCTTAGGAACGGTCAGGTAGAAATTCGACACGGACTGATAGCTTGGATTGGACTGGCTGGTACCGATAATCGAAACGCGGTAGCTTCCGTTCTCGACTCCTTTGGGCATGGGGAGGCGCAGAGTTAGCGTTATTTGTCCGCCATTGGCCTCCAGGGTTACCTCCTCGGCGCTTATTCCCGCCTCGAGCCTCCAGTTATCGGTGTCCACCCTCAGGTCGAAGGTGTCCTCGGTATTGCCGTAGTTGAACAGGAAGACTTGCACGGTACGCAGCTGCCCATCTGCGGGTGCCAGCATAGCGTTCTTCACCGGGGCTATGGCCAAATCATGGAAGACTGGGACCTCGATGAATACATTCGTGGACGCTTGATATGTGTTGGGCAGCCTCGGATTAGCGAGCAGTGTGAGTTGGTAAGTTCCGGGTTCCATGCCCTCTGGTATTGACACCTCGGCATTGAGGGATATCTCTTCTACCGGAGTCATGTTGATCATTGTCATCTCCTCCCCTCCAATGTCGTACCACTTCAGGTTGTCAGGGGAGAGAGTTGGGTCTTGGAACGCACCGCCCAGGGACCATGAAGAGTATTGGTTGCCAGTGTTCTTGAGGTCCATCGTAATGTTGGCCTTCCCGCCTGGCATTATCACGGCAGCGGGGTTTGCAAGAGTCTCCTGCTTCAGAGTCATCCTGTATGTGGACTCAACGCTCACGGGGAGCTCGATGTAGTACTTCGTTTCCTGGAAGTTGAGTATTCCGTCGTTTATCCAAGTGTACCAGAACAGGTCCTGAACTGGAGCCCCATCGGGGATGGAGAGGTTGAACCAGGCGTTGGTGTAAGTCCTCGCCTTGATCGTGTTCGTCTTCACCTCATTGTCGTGATCGTTGAAATTATTGGAGTCTATCCTCAGGGGGAATTCGGACATCCAAGAGCTGTTGGAAACCTCGGTGAACAGCCTGAGTGTGGTATCGATGTAACCCTTGTTGAATATCCTGCAGTGTAGTGAGGGCGGCTCGGGATCGGCTGCCTCTACCAGGATGGTGTTGCCACCCTCCGACTCGGGGTCGTACTGAGATATCCCCCCGAAGTTATCGGGGAACCTGCAGTCCGCATCGAGGGTATATTCGTCCCCTCGCTCGATTGCGAATATGATGAACGAGTCGATGTGTATCCCCTCATCCGAGAAGGAAGAGTTAGAGCGGAATAGGAAAGACAGAGTGAAACCCTCGTTCTGATGCAATCCGGTGGCGTTCCAGACCATCCTTGTCCAGTCTCCCTCTGTGGAAGAGAGGTTCTGAGCGGAGTAGTTGAGGTACTCCACGCCACCGCCTGCACCAGAGTCTGTCTCCATCATGATCGTATCGCCGGCGCCCATTACCCCCCATGCATCGGTAGCTATCTGGATAGAGTAAAGCAGGGGGCTGTTCACCTTGACTAGACACAGATTGGCCCCGTGTATGGATGAGACTATCGGGTCGGGCTCCCCATACCCCAGGCCGTGACTGGGATCGAAGACCTGGTCGGAGCACCCGTCGTTAGAGTTGAACCTCTGCCATGCCCACCTCAGTCTGTCATAGCGGTTTGATGCGTAGTTGTCATTGTCCCCCGAGACCTTCCAGTGCCAATCTCCAGTGGCACTGGACTCGTTCTCCATTCTCCAAGTACCGGTCGGGAAGTTGTTTGTATCTGGCTGGTACCCATCTGTGTATCCGGCGGCATACCATGTCGGAACGCCGAACGGGACCGCGTTGTTCGTGCAGTACTTCCCCTCGTTGGCCTCATCCTCGCAGAAGCCATTCTCGAGAGGGTCGTACCAGAAAGCGATGGGAACATCCCTGTCCAGAAGGTCGTTCGAGTCGTCCCCGTCGATCCCTATTCCAGCATCCACGATGCCACGGAAAGTCACTCCTCCCGAGAGGAACCCGTCATCGCTCAAGCTACTATGGGCGATATTCGGAGTCCAGACGAATGGGACTCTGACTGACTGCCCAGCTGCTAGGGTGATGTTGAACGTCCACTCCTGGATGATAACCCCGATGGGGTGCCATATCTCCAGCTTGGCGTCAGCGGTTACTGGAGATGGATCGACTCCCATCTGCTGGAAGGTCACATTGACCTGGATGGTCTCTCCCTTGGTCATGTACTCCAGGGTAGTGGAGTCGGGTTGGTCCCAAACCTTCGGTGACACTGTCGAGTTGCCTACCTCGATTCCTGTGACCTCGAAGTCAACTGGATTGTTCCTCGGGCCGATCTCCGACTTCACTGAAGGGGCCTGAGGGACCTCTACTGCAACGTAGGAGATGCTAACTGCGAGGAGCAGGAAAGAAAGCAGGAGTGCACGTACCGAACTCATTGTCATCAAATTGCGGAAATGAACCGTGTAAGAAGGTTGGGGAATGCAGTGCGCAACTCAAAGGGCAGCGGTAAGGAGGACACTTGCGTCTAACTGGCGTCACGAGGCACTTATCGAATGAAGCGCTTATGGTGGTATGCAGCGCCGAAGGAGGCATGGTTGACCGTGGGAAAGTCGGGAAGCAGTTGGTACTGGTTCTGCTAGTCGTTCTGCAGATCACCATGGCACCGGTGATTCTGTTCTCATTGACTTACCTGGTTCACGTAGACTACGAGGCCGCGCAAGTGAGCATCCGAACCGACCTCATACACTGGGTCGTGTCCGCAGGACTATCTTACGGACTCATATCGATAGCTCTGGCCCTGGTCGTGGGAGGCTTCAGGCCGTTCTTCGTGGCGAATCGCGGAGGCATCCTGCCTACCTTGAAAATGAGTCCCAGGACGGGAGACCCCGAGCTAGTCGATAGGGCCAGGCTATACCTCCAAGGAACTCCCTACGGGAGGATGGCCATATTGGTGAACTCGAAGACCAGGGGCGGGGAGTACGACCTAATGGCAGTCCACGGCGGGCTGCAGCTACTGGCAGTGCCGATGCAGGTCATCCTGATCGCGGTACCTCTGGCGATAATGGAGGGCGTGCCCGACTCTCTGGTCAGGCCCAGCAGAGCCTTCGACTTGGGGATGGCGGGCTACTTAGTCGCCCTGTGGATAGCCGTCAGAATCCATCCCGTTGTCTCCCACCAGCTCGTGGGCATAGCTGCCATGTTCAGGAACGTGGTCTGGAGAGTTTCGAGGCTCTCCTGGGTATTGCCAATCTTCCTTTACTGGCTCGTGGCGAGGGTTGTGCTACTGGTCTCCCTAGACGTCCTGAACGTCGACTACGAGCAGTGGCACGAGATGCAACTGGAGAAGATAATCCTAGAGACAATAGCCCCGGGGGCTGAGGTCCCGGAGACCGCTATACTTGACTTCATAGTAGCCATATCCGTCCTTCCTATGGCCACATTCACTACCGTCTCCGTGCTGGGGGGTTCTCAGGATATGCCCGACTGGATGTTCGGGCAGGAGTCAGCCCTCGAGTCTCTGAGGGTCAAGGAGCTCGGGGATGGGACGGAGCATGAGGAATCCGACGAAGATGAGCCAGCGGTCATCTTGAATGACGAGTCCGACGAGGAAGATGAGCCGCTCCCTTCTAGGATGATCGACAGCCCATTCGACCTATTCAGCGAGGACTAGGCAAGGAAATTATTCGAGAAATAAGCTTGTTTGAGGATATGCCTGTCGAACTATCTGACCATCGACTGGTTCATCCTACCATCAGGACCCGTGACGACTTCGCCGACCGGTCTCCATCCGAGTCTGATAGCGTTCTTGACCTTGTCTTCCAACGCTGCCTCCAACTCCTCTCTGTCCTCCATCACCCCTTGGCTCCCATCTTTGCGAGTTCCCACAGTCACCATCTTGTAATCCATGAAGGCTCGCACTTGCTGTCGGTTGAAGGAGTCATCGCATAAGCATCATCAATGAAAGGCGTAATCGGCAAGTTCCCTGGGGGAGTTTGCGACACTTGGGCTAGTCCATTACCCGGACAACGGTACTACATCACCGAGGTGCCGGGCATAAGGGATGGAATTTTCAACTGGGCCAGAGTTTCCCCCCCTCCATCGACTACTATCCTTAGATCGAGAACCTGCCCTATACCAGCCTCTGCATCACAACCAACAGGGGTTGATGTGGCGAAGTCTGCATCCTCGATATCCTCATTCACGCCCCCCTCGTCGTCAACATTGGTTGGATTCAGGTCTATCTCGAATCGGAAGGTGGTCCCAGCGGTGATCTCGGTCCCATCAGTTATTGCCGTGCCATCCATCTCAGTTGCCGACACCAGTCCTGCGTCGACCGCGGCAACGGTCTTTCCCAGTACCTCTGTGGGAGCTGCCCACGGACCAGGGGGGTCTGGGGTCAGTTGGGAGTATGTCACACCGCACGTGATGTAGTAGGAAATATCCCCTTGCTGGACGTTCAATGAGCCAGAGCCAATCCTTGCGATAACCTCGAACGTAGCTACATCGGTACGACAGTCATCGGCGGTGGGCGGACCGCATTCCTCTCCAATATCCGCAAGTGGGGAACCCCCGCCGCCACTATGGTCCCACCTCATCGGATTGGCGGTATCCTTGACGAAGATGTCAGATATGGAGACCTTCCCCGAAATCTGCTGCCTAGTGTCGGAGCTGGTGTTCTCCGCATTCTGCTGCAGCTCCTCGGCGGTCTTGATTATTATCGTGGAGGCGACCGCAGCGACAAGTATCAGAGCGATGAAGACTATCATCGCCCCGATTCCTATTGACCCCTCGTCCTCCATGGCATATCGTAAGGAGCGTGATTATCAAAATTATCCCTGAAAAATGCCCTGTCCATATTGATGAACAAGCCATATTAGACGATAGTATCATAGGTTCATTTTGCCCATTGCCTGTTCAATGCTGGTCGAATCGGTAGGAAGGCCCACGATGGTGGTGAATCTCTGGGCATCGCTCGCTTACGGGCTAGTTTTGATCCTAGCGCCAGACCTATTCTGCGAGATACTCCGGGCGGATGCCGTAAACACTGCATGGTTGAGGACCATAGGTGCTGCTTTGCTAGGGACCAATGTTCTGGGTAGCTGGCTATGGCTCAGAAACCCCAGTCTCGACATGGGCAGAGTCCAGACGGCAACCGCCGGCCTTGAGGCGGCGGCGATGGGTTTGTCACTCCTGCTTGGAGAATTCACGGCTGACAATATCTGGATGGTCCATGCATCCGTTTTCCTGGCACTAATTGTGACGATCGGGCTTGTGCCTACCGCTCTGGGGGAGTCATACAATTCCAATACTGATTCTCCGTAATGTTGAGACGGAGGTTACCTTGTGAATATCCATAATCCTGGATACTACCTACAGACCCATTATGATGGCAGGGCTCTTTGTCCAATTTTTCGGCCTGAAAATAATAAGTGGGGGCATGAGATGAAGTGCGGATACTACACCAACTGAAACACATTGGAGATTACAAACTGTACGTAAAAGAATAACTGAAAGTAGAGAGGAAGATGTGAAATTTAAATAAAAATCAACTTAAGCTCAGACTATGCAAAGAAACTGGAATAAAATATGGAGATGGGTGCACTTAGGATTAGGATTAATGCTTGTAGTCTACCACTCCCGGATAGCATATGTGGAATATGGTTGGATTGATACTGCTTGGTCAAGTGACATAGACAAATTCGTATCCACGACTTTCGTTTTCATGGTGATGTGGACTGGACTTGCTAAGTGGCCGATATACCCTTGGTACAAGAAGCGCCAGAACAAGAAAAAAAGGGAAATGAAGGCTTCTGCATCAGAATAATCCGTGGAAGGTGATGCTCCCTAGTACTACGGTTACTTTGTGACGTATTGATATCGCTGGGTTCTACCTGCGAACCCATTGTGATGGGCTTTGTCATTCAGGGATTACCCCTTACCTCAATTCCGATTGCGTCGGCTATCTCCCTGGCCTTTCGTCCGTGTCTTTCGGATTGAAGAATCAAGTCTTCGATACTAATCTCCCACTCCCCCTCCTCGCTCGAGTGGCCGTGGACAATGTATGTTCTCCTCGTGGACTCTGTAGAATTCCCATCCGCGTCGTGACCATGGTACACCGTTACTTTGTATTCTAGGTATTCTGCTTCGGATAGGGGCCTTTCCTTGGAGTAATTCACGCGCCCCAAAAACGTTGACTCGAAGACCAGTCGATCGACGCTGTGCTGGACGCGCAGGCGCTTTTTGGACAGGCCGGATAGCAATATTAACATACACAACAATCCAGCTAATAAGAAGGGGATTCCAAAACATACCCCTTCTAGTCCTCCGTCCTCGTGATTAGGATTCCTTATCGAGAAGGCCATCAAAGAGAACCCGGCCCCACCGAAAATAACCGCTGGCGACCCTAACACGAGGCTCACGACGATGACAGATATTACTGATTTGGGGCCCGTTGTGAAATCCTTGTCAGGAGGAGGGCGGAGGGGTTCTTCGTTCATATCCGAACCGGAATCATCGGTAGCTGCGCGGTCTGTTTCCTCGGAGTTCCACCACTTTTCTTCCATTGAGATTAGTTCTCTTTTCCGATGTCTATTATCTTTATTTGAGGGTCGAAAAATATGTTCTTATGTTCGCTAATGTGAGTCTTGCCCATATCACAGTGGGGCCCTCTATTATGCCGGGTGAAAGTTAATGGCCGAATTTGGAGGACGATACTCCGTGTCATATTTTGATAAATACGTAAGTGTCCACTTTTCATATTTTGACGAGTCGATCTCTGGATGGTCCGACTTAAGTTCGAAGCAGAAGCTAATTATCTCTCTGAAGATATTGACTGACTCTTTCGGAGTCCTAATGATTCTAGTAATAATTTCTGAAGTAATTAATTAGGGCAGGGGCATAATCTTCCCTAGGGAGGATAATGTCGGGAAAATATTCAAGATAAGCAATTCGAAATGCCCCCTATGCCATGGTTCTTCGGTGGGGGAGTGGGAATTTTGGAGGGCATTGCTAGGGCGCTCCCAGAGAAAACGAGGAGAATAGTTGGAATAACTTTGTTATCGGGAGGAATCATTCTGAGCATCATTGGATTGGTGCTGATGAATCTTATTGATGATTCAGACGCAATGATTTTGATTCCCTTGATATTGCTTGGACTAGGGATTATCATCATGGTAATGTCAATTAGTTTTTTCAGGAAATTTGAACATAGGGGATGGTTAGAAGACGCTCTGTTTTACTGGTCTTTTTGGTCCGATTCTCTTGACTTTCTAGATCATGATGCTAGTAAACGCAGCATTGATTGCTCATCCTGTAATCAAAAGTTAAACATCCCCTTTAGTTATTCAGGGAAGATTTCTTGCCCTACTTGTGACATTTATATTGAACTGGAAGAAGGGAAAATACAAGCATAGGGAAACCCATCCAATCAGGGTTCATCGGAAGGGTAGGCAATATTTCGCATACGCAATGAAGGGTTGTCCTGACTCAACAATTGCTGGACCAAACAACGTCATAACAAATCAGGTCAGTTTGAAGAGTGAAGGTTAACCAAGGTATGATGAAAACTAAGACTCCAACTATCGACCCCATTGCAAATCCCATGGAGAATTGGCTCCTTCCATTGAGGTAGGAGATTGGTGGTATAACTGCTCCAAAAAATAGCCAAACAGAACAAACATCTTGCAATAACAGAGACGCTATAGCCAAACTAAGGGGCGTGTAGAAGAAGCCTTTCTTGAAGCCTAAAGATGTGGGCCTATCGTCAATTTTTCTAGGCTCGGGATTTGATTCGGCAGTTTTGGGCTCGGGATTTGATTCGACTGAAATTTCATCTTGATTCTTTTCGTCGTGTTTCCCATCTTTGTGCCGCAGGCAATATCCTGTTGTTCGAAATTCAAGGGCATTGCAACCCTCGTAACCACACTTCCTTTCACCCATGCATCAAACTGTCCTCCCTCAAGCATAGCCTTTGTCACGGAACCATGGTATTCGGGAGCATCATATTCCCTACCCAA
This sequence comes from uncultured Candidatus Poseidoniales archaeon, assembly GCA_902573015.1. Classification (GTDB taxonomy): domain Archaea; phylum Thermoplasmatota; class Poseidoniia; order Poseidoniales; family Thalassarchaeaceae; genus UBA36. The sequence continues at coordinate 9,023 of CACGIE010000009.1, forward strand.
GTTGACGGACTCGTCATAAAGGAGAATGAGATGCAAGTATCATGAAGGTCAGCGCACTAAATTTATTCTTACTCATATTTCTTGCTACCCTTACAGGGTGCACTGGCTCGGAAGAAGACTCGGTGGAGGCAGAAACTTACACTGGCGAGTTCAAGATACTTGCTTTGCATGGAGGTGGAGACAGTCCAGAGGGGCTAATGGGCCAGCCTGGAATGCAGGACCTGATGTCCGACCTCCCAGAGTTTGAGTTCTTCTTCGCAGATGCCCCTGACCACGACAGCATGTGCGAACAATGCTGGTACGCTGATCCCCCAGGGGGGAAGGGAGAGCCTAATGAGGATAGGACCTGGGCAGACATATCGATCGAGTATCTAGACGGAATAGTGCAGGAGTATGGCCCCTTCTACGGCATCCTTGGATACTCACAAGGGTGCCCGATGGCGACTGTTTACATCGCCAACTCCAATACATCCTTTGAGAAAGCGTTCCTTTTCAACGGATACCTGCCTACGACTCACTCCGGGCTCAACGACACCATCAACGAAGTAGCCCCCCTGGATGTAGATGCGCTTATTTTCGGCGGAGACAATGATGTTTTCATATTCGGGGTAGAGGAACTCGAAGGTGTTTATCAGGAGCCGACGATAATAATCAGCAGCACCGCGGATCACCATCTGCCATCTTCAGACGATGAGACATATGGGGACGTGCTTGCATTTTTCAGACAAGGAACAAATGGAACCCTCTGAGATGTCACCACCATACCACCTACCCGATATTACGCATAGGTCATAGAGGGGCATTCCCTAGGAGGGTTATGCAAAGTTCTACCCTCGCGGGCTTATTCTCATTACTAATTTTGTCAGCCTCAATAAGCGGTTGCGTTTCGTCTGGCAATCCAGACACCTCCGGTTCCTCGGACCAAGCACCTGTTACGGGGCCGATTGACAGCAGAGATTGCTTCGAATACGACGGAAAGGAGAGGTGTTGGCTCATCCATGTCCCGGAAACCGCGACAGTGGATTTCTGCCAGTATGATTCATGCCCCCTACTGATAGACATGCATGGAAGGGGCGTGACGGTGGAATTGCAGGACGATCTCTCGGATTATCCTCGGATTACCGATCAAGACCACGTCATACTAGTGCACCCCGAGGGTATCGGTTGGGGGTGGAACTTTGGTTGGTGTTGCAGCGAAGAGGATGATGTGGGCTTCCTGCTCAAGCTTATTGACACGCTCATCGAGAATAGGTCCGCGGACGGTGACAGAGTGTACATGACCGGATGGAGCAATGGGTGCTACATGAGTCAGGAGATGGCAAGCGTCGCGAGCAACAGGATAACAGCCATCGCCTGCATGGCCGGATATACCGAGGAGCCAGTTCAACCGGATTACTCTGCCATCCCAATCATGGAGATTCATGGCCTGTCGGACCAACTGCTGCTCTACGGCCACTCCTCTACAGCATCCTTGCAAGTGGCTGGCACACTCGAGGGCGATGAGGGGGCGATACAGAACCTGTACTGGTGGGCAGATGCCAACGATTGTCCTGGAATCGCACCTGACTTCGAACAGGTAGAATGGGATTACTCAATCAAGAAGTTCACCGGGTGCGAGAATGACACCGAGGTGGTTCTGTTTACGATGAACTATGCCCAGCACAACCCGTATCTCAATGACTACGATGGTGCTGATGATCCCTTTTTCCAAGCCCTGCTTACTGGCAATCCAACGGGCATCGATGCCTCTCAAATTGCATGGGACTTCATGAGCCAGTATTCAAATTGAGACCAATTAGTCATAGAGGGACCCCCAAACTGACAGGTGTGGGAGACCGTAAGTGTGCATTCGAGGGTTGCAATGCATTGGAGTTCAGAACATCGCGGTATTGCCTCCGACATAAGGGAGGTTTGCCATACCAGAAAGCTCGTTACTTGGAAACTCCCGAGAAGACGAGCCCAGAACCGGCAACCATATCCGACCCTTTGCTGATACCCAGGATTGCTCTGGGGTATGTTCCATTCGTCATTTTTCTTCTATTACTAACATCATTAGGTTCAGATGCATTCGCCGGATACTATCTTTTCATCTACAGTGGCATGTGTCTAGTGTTTCTATTGCCGCTTTACGCGGTCTATCTGGTCCGGCTCACTTGGCAACGATTCAAAGACGGGACGCTCACCTTGTCTGTTTCATTATTGCATATTCTATCGTTCATCGTCCCATTTGGCTGGTTTCTGATGTTTGCAACATTTAGCGGCTCTCCGGCATGAGGAGTAATTGCTATGCGCGTGCATCATCTTCCCTATCAAACTGATATCAGTAGATGCAGGGTAAACATTGAATTCCCATATGCGGACCTTGGTACATGGTTGAGGAATGGTGGATTACAGAAGGACCACCTCAACCTGTGAAGGATGCCACTGAACGCCCCCCTCCTCCTCCGGTCCCCCCTATTCTAGGCAGGCCCGCATCCTCTAGATGGAACTTCGAAGAAACTCTGACAGAGGAATTAATGGCTCCACATTACACTCGTCTCAAAATCATAATCATAACACCATTCGCGATAGTGTTTTCATCGGCCATCGTTCCGTTGGCCATTTTATTGATACTGCCCTATTTGCTTTATGTCATATATTCCATCATTTCCGCCTTGTATCGTCTCAGAGGGACTGCATTCAAGTGGGGCTTAATGATCGTAGTAGGACTCTCAATACCCGCCGCAGTTTCTGCTTTCAGGTACAACGCACTTTACGATGGTTGCATAGGAATTGGGGGCTGGGAATGCAGAGACAATACCAACTACGGGCCCTCCTTCAATCCTTTACTCCTGGCACTCCCCTTGGCAGGAGGTATAGTTCTCCTGCCATCGATGTCCGAGCTAAGGCAGGGCACAATCTTTCTGGGAATGATATACGGGTTTGTCGTGAGCGTGCTCATCTGGATTGTTTCTGTATTAGTTGGGATCGGCGTGTACTTTTCTAATTGATTTGGGCATCGCATTCCCTACCCTTGCAATCCATCATTCTGACTGCCCTTCCCACCAATTCTTGCTCGCCGGGTCCTGCTCCGAAGTAATTGCCCTTTTTCCAAACCCCATTCCTATCGAGGCGGCAACAATTGCCACGAATGCGCCAACGCCAATCAAAATCCAGCCCGGAGCTATCATTGCGACAGCGTCCTCGCCTGCTGAAACGTACCCTACAATAAGAAGCGGTAAACCCATACTGAACAAGATTATGACAATCACAGATGTGATCTTCCATTGTGTCATGAATCTGGATAGGGCTTGGAAACTTCAATCTGACTCATTCGCTACCCAAACTAATATCACCATACGCAAGGGGTGCAAATAATGGAAGAGGGGTCTATGCAAGCCAAGATAGAGAAATGGATAGAGACGACCCCTCCAATGAAGCGGTCCGTCATCCTCCTCCCTCCGCTAATACTGCTGTCGTTGTTCTTGGTATGGTTTTGGGACTGGACGAATCCTAGTTCGGAAGAATTGCTGGGATCTTTCATAATGAATGTCATCGTTTTCTTTTTCATAATCGTTCCATTGACTTCTCTCTGGAAAAAAAGAAATCATGCTAAGTGAGGCATTGATGTAATCTTGGGTAGCTGTGAAACAGAGGACCCCCCTTTGAAAACGACTTAGATAAACCAATAAATCAAAGTGATATAGGGCTGGTATGGCTTTCGGTTTTCCCGCATATCATGAAGAAAAAATAGATTTGGGAATTCCTCAAAATGAGATTATTTCATTCCTTGAACCAATTATTGGTTCCTTGTCTTGGAGTATAATCGAATACACGGAAAACCATATGTTAGTTATGTCTAATCCATCGTTGTTGGCTTGGGAACCAGAAAAGATTAGAATCACTATTTTGCCTTCTGGTTCTATTCATGTCCGTAGTGAATGTGCTATATTTACACAATGTTTCGACTGGGGCAAAAACAAAAAAAATGTGCATAAACTTCTATCGGCAATTAATGGAATATTATAATGGGTCTGAAGGTAGAACCCAGGATTATGGCGCCCATTTATTTCGCCCCCTGTCGTCGCAAGGCCATGAAGAAGAGCACCTACCTCCTGTTCATCATTCTCCTCTCCTCTTCGATATCCGGTTGCACTGGCGAAATCGATGAAGCGACAGGAGAAGACGAAGAAGGGGGCGCAATCATTGTCATGGCTAAAGTAATGTACAGCGATGCCAGACTCGATGTTTCACACGGTGAAGAGAATTACGAGATACTGATTAGGCTGAATCATACTGCAGCCCCAAACCACGCTGACAATTTCCGAAGCCATATCTTGCAGGGGAACTACGATGGCGTGGACTTTCACCGAATTATCGACGACTTCGTGATTCAAGGAGGGGATTTCGAGAATCGCGATGGCACAGGGGGATTTGCTGCAAATTGGTATGGGTGGTGCAATGGCGTTTCTATTCCAATCGGAGAATGCTCAGAGGAGAATTACACGGTTCCGGATGAATTCGACAATGGATTGAGGCACTACTCTTGCACCATATCAATGGCTCACGCAGGTCCGAACACAGGCGGATCCCAATTCTTCTTGGTTCCAGGTGATGTCTCGCATCTTCATTGGCTTGACGGGGTTCACACTGTATTCGGAGATGTGGTCGGAGGATGCGACTACGTGACGACTTTATCGGGAACGGAGACCAATAGCGACAGACCAATCGTCCCTGTGACGATATCCTCTGCCGAGGTGTCCGAGGTTTACACCGAGCAAGTCGAGACTCGTCTAGAGGCCTTTGCAGACCTGCGTGGTGCAGACCTAAGTTATGCCAATATGTCGGACCTGGACCTGACTGGTATCAATCTGAGAGCTGCTAACCTGAATTATACCAATCTGCAAGGAGCCTACCTGAATGGTGCCGACCTGAGATATACCTGGCTGACTGGTGCCGACCTGACTGGTGCCGGCCTGAGGCAGGCCGGCCTCCACGTTGCCTGGCTGAATGGTGCCAATCTGAGTGGTGCCTACCTGAGTGGTGCCTACCTGAGTGGTGCCAACCTGCATGATGCCAATCTGAGTGGTGCCGACCTGAATTCTGCCTATCTGAGATATGCGACCATGAATGAGGCCAATCTGAATTCTGCCGACCTGAGAAATGCCGATCTGACCTATGCCATGCTGACTGGTGCCGACCTGAATGGTGCCATCCTGAGCGATGCCATGCTGGATGGTGCCAACCTGACCTATGCCACGCTGACTGTTACAGACCTGAGCAATGCCGGCCTGAGCAATGCCTATCTGAGTGGTGCCGACCTGAGTGGTGCAAACCTGGCTGGTGCCAACCTGTTTAGTGCCGATCTGAGCAATGCCAATCTGAGTGGTACTTTTTGGTACTTTACAATTTGTCCTGATGGGGCCAATTCAGATGACAATGGGAATACTTGTGAGAATAATCTCTGAAGTGAATCATATTCCCCAGGGTTGGTTGTAACCAAGGGACCCATGTGTATGCGGGCGTAATACAGGGTACCCTGAGTGATGCATGCATAAACCGGGGTATCGCTTCCTTATGCCTGCATAATACACGGTGAGAAAGTGAGGGCATAGACTAAATCCAATTCGCGTGGCGACGCCCTCATGACAGGCTGGATCAAGGCAATGACCGAGGTCGGAATGACGAGAATAAGAATGGATGCGATATGTGCATATCAGGAAACTGATGGTGGAAGCAAACTATTGGTTTACACCAAGGACAACTCACTTTTCGAAATTGTTGAGGGAATTGAGGCTACGATTAACATTCTAGATTCTGAATTCGGTGTAAACTGATTCTATTCGGCCCTCGATGACGACTGCATCAGCAAGTCTACCCTCTATGAAGCCCGTATTATGATGGGCCCGTCTATGATGCCTGCATTCGTTGGTCGTCATGCTGAAATCCTGTGATTGATTACCAATCAGGATTCTGGTATTCTTCAAGCCCGGGATTATGTCTGACTTGACTGTTTGTTCCAACCGGCATTCTGGGTTTCCATGGAACCTGAAGTGCTGATGCCAACTCTCTGGAGTCAATTTTTCCTGCAGTGAACAACCACGAAACATCTAGGTCTGACTTTCGAGATTCATAGGGGTCTTTACAGATTACTACCTTGTTGTAACTCGGCCCCTCTTCTCGTATTAGGCCCCATGTCCGAACACATTTGGCGTCCGAGAGCTTCATTTTGCCTTTCTCAACATCATAAAATGAGATATTCCATAGGTCTTCGGTGGAAGTAATTGTGTTATTTTTGCCATTGATCTCCAATCTATGCCTAACCAGTTGTCCGGCGATTACTCCACCTGCAAGGAAGAACCAGCAGCCACCTGTCAGTGGGAGAGTAAAAATGAGTCCGACAATCATCGCTGGATCCTCTGTTAATGCGATGCTCAAAACTGCAAATGTGGCACCCGCAGAAATCAAGAGTAGGGGAGAACACATTATTGTAGTGATGAAAGCCGCTAAGTATCCTCTCTTCTTCGTGAATACAATTGGTTCTTCTTGCTCTGACCACCATTCTCTGGTCGGAATCTGTGTGCTTCCATAATTTAGGAATGGCATCAAATCTATTGTCTTTCCAGTATCATATCTTTGGTCGGGAAGGAACATGTCATTAATTTCGAAAGTGTTTTCCTGAAGTATTGTCCGTAATTCGTCAAATTCCAATTTATTTGCTTCTTTCATTATTTTCTGGGATTTCTCTTCTGCTCTCGGGCGGTTCCTGTCTTTCCTCCAATTTTGACTTCCGAAGTTGGCAATTTCTTGGAGACCTATGGTGATTTCTTCCTTTGAGAAATGCTGGCTTTCAGGATGCTCGATTAACCCCGAAATTATCCCCCTAATCACCAGTTCATCTTCGCGTGGAAGTCTGAAAAATGACCTGCCAGTATCTTCTTGAGCTTGTCTTGAATACTGTGGTATTTTGAAAAAATCATCCAAAAATTCTGAAATGGAATCTGAAGGGGATTCTTCCGGGTGTTCTTCAAATCCAAGTCTATCATGGAAATCAGAATAGTTTTCATTGGCCCAAGTTCTTCTTTTCAACTCAATTATTTCTTTTAGAAGGTAATCAGAGATATTTTCATTGCGCCATTCATTGAAGTGTTTGAATTCCCATTTTCCTTTTGCGTTCTTGTATTTGACAAAATCACATCTCATAAACAGATCAATTTCTTCCTTAGTTTTCGAGTCTACACCCTTCAATGCGCCTCTGTAATACGCGGTATTATGTTCCTTTGAAGGTACCTTTACGACGGCTAAATCCATCTCCTTAGAGATAAAGGAAAAGGAATATCTGGGTGGAGGAAAACCCAAACCCGCTATTGGAGGAGTTTCAAATTCTTCGTGAATGAAATCTGGATAAGAGAGGTCACTAAATTGGAAATAATCCAGTAAATCTTCGTATCGTTCCTTCGGATATGCGATCCACACACGTCGTCATGGAGTCGGATGTCTTGATGATTATGGCGACATGGGATTGACATCATAATGGTGGTTTCTGTCATTCAGTGGTATTTTGAGGCATCATCTTCCCTAGGGAAGCTTACGCCCATTAGTGGACCAATTAGAACCAAGGATGTAAAATCACGAATATAACACCAGAGATCAAAGATAAAATGGCATAAGCGAAAACTGACATTACGAGTTTCGCCATAAGCCCGAGTTCTCCGACCCCTGGAGTGGAGGAATCTACTTTTTCGTTGATAGGCGAATTTACAAAACTATCACCGCCAATTTGTTTTTTGTTGACCAATATTTTTGTCTTGACAGAAAACATATTTGCCCGTAACCGTATATCGACTGTGTCTCCAGTATCTGCCAATTCTGTACTGAGCCATATCTCCCCTCGGGGTATGGACTTACTAGCTCCTTCATCCGTCTCGTCTTTCAGTTCGCCATCGATGTATAGCCTGGCAACACCATTGCCATAGGTTTCGTTTGTCACTCTTATTTCGCGTCCCTCATATTCAGCGGACCATTCCTGACTGAATAGGTTACGAGACCCGGGTTTAACGGCGCCCCCATCATCTTCAATGGCCCACCAAACATCTTCTGCATTCGCTTTGTGCTTGTAGCAGACTGGACTATTGTACATTCTAGATCCCTCGCATCCTTCGATGAGGCAAGGCCCGCCCACGGCCATGATTTTAGATATGGGCGTGAATATTGAATTTTTCTCTGTCACGTATGGTGAGGTGAATCCTGTCAATATCATTGAGGAGCCTTAGTAAATCCCTGCATATACATGGCTACCATTGTCGATGGGTTCGTCAACAAGGGTAATAAGAGCAAAAAACATAGAATTAGCATGGTTGGCAAGATAGTCGTTGCCATCCTATTCATATCATCATCGATGAGTGGGTGTTTAACTAGCGAGTACGATGATTCAGAAAACTCTTCGGAACCAATCACCCCAGGTATCGAAACTCCTGCTCTGATTGAAGAATGTATGACATTCACGGAAATGGAAAGGTGTTGGTTGATCCACGTCCCTACTGGTTATGATGAGGCTCAAAAACATCCGTTAATCGTCAATCTTCACGGTTACACCGGCAACAAAAATGCACTATACAACTACTCTCATTTTGATGTAATTGCTGAGGAGAATAATGTGATAGTGGTCTATCCTCAAGGGTACGAGAATTCTTGGAATGCTGGATGGTGTTGCGGAGAAGCCAAGGATGAGGGAATTGATGATGTCGGATTCATAACTGACCTGATTGATCACATCAGCAGCAATTTCTCAGTAGACCGCTCCAGGATTTATTCTTCTGGTCATTCGAATGGTTGTGCGATGACTCATAAATTAGCAAGCGAGGCAAGCGAGATATTTGCTGCAGTAGGTTGCATGGCCTTGTATTTGCTGGAAAATCCATCTCCGACCTACACTCCTGTTTCTTTGATTGAGGTTCACGGGCTACTTGATCAGATTATTCCGTATGGCGCATCATACCCATCATCGCTATATTTCGATCTATCACTTGAAGGAGAGGAGGGTGCAATCCAGAATATCATGGACTGGGGAGATATGAATGGTTGCTCGGGCGGCTCCCTGCCCACAATTTACGAGGAGTATTACGACTACTCAGTAATGGGCTACGATGATTGCGATGGTGATACGGAGGTTAAGTTAGTCACACTGAATTTCGCGGCGCATTCTCCTTATCCTTCGAACTCATATTTTATTGATAATCCTACAAATGTAAACACCGTGCAGATAGTCTGGGATTTTATGAGTCAATTCTCCAACCCACCCTCCACAGAATCCAATTAATTTTGGACGGGGTCCCTTTGTTACAAACAATAATGACGCATATGTGATAGAGGAGCCCCCCATAACGAAAAGAGCTTCACGATATTCATCATTTTTGACCTACTAGTTGTGTCTCCATTCGTCATTTTGGATCTTCTTGATAGTATTGGGCTGATTTAATTGTGGGCTTCACCATCCCTAGCGAATGAGTCAGATTGAACTTTCCAAGCCCTATCCCCCATATTCCCTTCGAAAAATTGGGTATACATCATAAAGCAAGTCAAAGATGGAAAAATATGGAAGAACAGCCTCCTGAGACACAAGTAATCCAAGAACAGCACGCACAGACACAGGCCTTTGGGCAGCCACCAGTGGTCTACGAGACCAAGAGTTCCCTGCCGGTTGTGGTAGGGGTGCTGTACGCAATTTACCAATTACTACCAATTTTAGGTGGGCTAGCATTGCTATTCGGTGGTGTTTTCTTGGGTGGCCTAGGTGCCGAGGCTGGGGATAACGAGGTAACCGGCGCAGGAGCTGTGGTAGCCTTAATCGGGTTGTTATTCCTGATTTTTGGCGCTGTGGGCATATGGGCAGGCGTACTGATGGCACAGAGGAAGAAGCTCGGCGTCTACATAGCATGGGGCACCCTTGGTCTGGGAGTGGTACTCAGCATAGTTTTGACGACCATGGAAGGGATGGCGCCAGACATTTTCACCCTGGGGTGTAATGGCATCTGCGCTCTGTTCGTTGGTCTTCCTTTGATGGTCTCCAGCGCTAGCCAGCACATGGAATGAGGGGTTATTGTATGATGTATCGGTAATGTTGGCTAGCGTGTGAGGCGCCAACTACCACTTCTTAATGGAAAGGATAATTGATTCCACGACGTAATAGATGAAGGAAAACGGGAATAAAAATAGCAGAAAGAACAAACTTGGATTTTGTTTTTCTCTATTGGATTCGTAGCCCCCCTTCCCACCGTTACTGTCCATAATATAGACACTGGGAAACCCCAATATGATGTATTCGTCATCTTGGGTACTGTTGCTTATGCCCCCATAGCACTAGCCAACATCCAAAACACGAGAAGAACCAATATCGGTGCTATTAAAGAGAGAATATGGAACATTGCAAGGAAAAGATTCCACTCCCCATTTTCTTTTCGCTGGCGATTAATCCGGACAAGATAGACTGCGTAAATAGGTAGTAGAATTGGCGAACACAACAAGAATATACGAGAGGGAAAACTAAGGATGAAAGCTAGAGTGTAAAGGAAGGAGAGATCAGTTCTGTAGACTTCAGTTTGTTCTATGTACCATAGGTCAAAACCGAAGGCTGGAAAGGTCAGCAAAGGAATGATCGGTATCCACCAAATCTCAGTTCTACCGATGATTTCGAAAATAGCCTTTTTACCTGTTTCTTTACGTTTACGCGCAATTAGGTGAGTTTTCTCATCTGGTAAACCCCCCCTATGACGTAAGCAATACCCAGATGTCCTAAACTCCAGGGCATTGCAGCCTTCGAATGAACAATTTCGGTCCCCCACACCTGTCAGTGTGGGGGCCCCTCTATGACAATATGACGCCTATGGGCTTCCATTTTCCTGTTGTTCGAGGTTTTCCTTGTATGCGGTGAATAGGAGCGGGTAGATGACTATGGTGGCCATGAATATTGACCACCAGGGGGGATTGTCTGGAATTATTTCTGAACCTTGCATTGCAGATAGCCATTCTATGATGGAGTAAAGCCCGCTAACTAGGAAGTAGCATATTGCAAATCCGACGAAATGGAGAAGCTGGTGGTAGGGCATTTTCTTCTCGTCCTTGTTACGAGGTAAACGAGGTTGCCATAGATCAAGTCGTTCTTCCATATTCTTCACAGCCCGCCCACGGAAATAGGCATTGTTACGTCGGCATCTCCACCCTCCCCGATTGATGCCGGTAGATTACTTCACCTCGCAGATTATGATGCTCGAAGAGTTGCGATTGACTCTCTCCTCACCGAGAACTTCCATACCACAATCCGCTATGAGCTGTAGAAAGTCAACCTTCATCCCTAGCCCTAGCCTCTTTCTCAGTGGGTTCCACAATCCAAGAGCCAAACTACGCCCCTTAGAGTAGTGATTTACTATGCATATCTTGCCACCAACTTTTGTCACTCTCTTCATCTCGGAGAGGACCCGACCGGGTTTAGAGACAACTGATAATGCATGAGCAACCAGAGAATGGTCGAAGGTATCGTCGTCGAACCCAAGTTCGTGAGCATCCATCTTGGAAAGAACGACATTGCTACCAATCCCTCCATCATCCAACTTTTGTCTTGCCTGCCTTAGCATAGACTCGCTGAAATCTATCCCCTCCACCTGTACATAATCCGGGCAGAAGGCTAACGAAATCCCAGTCCCCACTCCAACCTCCAATATCCTATCGCCTTCCTCAAGATCGAGGGATTGGTACATTTTTCGGTGCCCCTCGGAGAAACTTGGTGCGAAGATACGATCATACACAGGAGCATAGAGTCGATAGGGGGTGATTCTGTGTTTCAAACTCTCTTTTGCCATATCAATCCACTTTACCTAACCTGCTTTCTTAACCATTCCGCGGCGTATTAGAGCTATCACTGAATCCAAGTAGCCCCGTGTTAAGTGCGCAAGTATTCTGATCCATATTAACGGAATTATGATAATGAGTGGATAGAGAATTAATTCTCCCAAACCAATGTCAAGTGCAGACCAGCCAGTAAGGAGGACGGCTCGATTCGGGTCATCAGGGTCCACGTAAACGGTAATGGGTTCCCCCGGGGGGTAGTCGTCCGCGTTTCGACGCCCGGAGCCACAGTCTGCCGCATCATACGTGCTACTATGCAGAGAATGACTAATCATGTCGCCACTGTACGTCTCGTTCTCGTAACCATACTCATATTCGATCCGTAGGCAGTAGGTGGTATTCCCATCAGGTTCGCGGTAAGATTCCACTTCGCTGGCGATGATTGTCCCACTCACCGGGGTCCAGTCCCTCGCGTCCAAATCTGCCCTAGCATCATCTACAGCGTCAGCAAGAACGAACCCGATCACAATTATGAGAAAAAAGGTACCAAAATAGAAGACAGCCATCCAGAAAGTGAACCCAATCATCTGTGGTACTGATAAGTTAGGATCCCGCTTCTCCCGGCCCATGTACAACGATAGTTGGTGCCCTCTTTATTGATTCGTCATGCACCTTGCCATTCCTGATGTGGCGTAATAGACATCCCATTGTTACGGAATCTTTGTATTCGTAAATCCACTAAGACATTCATGGATGCGTTTGAAGCATTTTGTTTACTTGACACATTGTGCTTTTTGACTCTGAGTCCCTTTCTGGCATGGGATCATTATTCAAAAAAGGGAGGTACATTTTTGCAGTTTTTCTTCTATACAATCGCAATTATTTTTTCCATTTTTTGGTTTTATGTAATGTTCTTCTCACGACCATTTGGAGCTAGTTACAACCTCTAAGGGTGCTATGTCTACCTGCCCTCCAAGTTGTGTGATATCCATTGGACATAAATGATATACTAATCTAATCATTTAACTCCATGGAGCCAAGAAAGGTATCAGTTTCTGCACATTACAAGTTACCTTGGTTCCTGACTTCTTTTGTAAGAATACTAGATTACGGTTCTAAGGACCTAGCAACTCGTTTCCTCTGGAGAATTTTCTGTGGGCCAATCAAATTCAAGACACCCACAAGAGAGTCTGAGTTTTACAAAAAGACCGAACAGGAAAGGATACAAACGAAATCTACGAGCAAGGAAATCATGCTTTATCGTATTCCAAATGATGGCCATAAGATACTCTTTGTGCATGGTTGGAATGGAAGATCAAGTCAATTCTACCGAATAATCGAATTGCTTTCTAATGAGGGTTATGATATTACGGCTATCGATCTTCCAGGTCATGGAAGGTCAACTAGGAGCACCACGAACCTACCAGAAATTACAGATTTGATATCTGAGGTTACGAAATCGAGAGGCCCTTATCATGGAATTGTCTGCCATTCGTTTGGGGGCGTAGCAGCACTCAATGCTGTAAGATTCGGAGCTACATTTGAGAAATTAGTTCTAATATCTCCGGGAGTCTATGAAATAAAACCGATGTTCAAGACCTTCGTCGGCCTTTTTGGTTTGGATGAGGAATACTATGCACAAAGAATGTTTGACCTCGCTGAGTCACTATTCGGAGCCAGTCCTGGGGAGTTTGGCTTAGACCGGTTCTCTAAACAAATCGAGACGGAGACGCTGATTGTTCATTGCGAGGATGACAAGGAGGCTATGAAAGAAATCGCACTCACTCTGCACAGTGACATGAAAAATTCCGTATTACATCTGACTGAAGGGCTCGGGCACAGGAGGATCTTGAGAGATGAAAAGGTTGCAGAGAAAGTAATGAATTTCTTGTAGTTCTCAAGACAATTGCGGGCAGTGCAAACTCTCGATGGTGCCAGTGGAATGCACCTTCGAATGGCATGGAGATTGCATGGAAAATTTTGAAGAGAGGCCCGCGACTGAATAGAGGCATGGATCCTTCGGACAAGCTTAGCGCGCCATTAGGATCTGCGCGGGAAGTGATCAAAGCCCTCTTTACGTTCCTAATATTTCTCGGGATGGGGCCCTGGCTGGTATTCACTGGTTTTAGTGGCATAATCGATCAAGGTGACGAGTTCTCTGTCTCGGGTTCCCAATATGGTCCTGACAGTCCTGAATTTGCGGGAGATGTGATTTGGGAAGGAACCACTGATGAAACCTGGACTTCTAGATTGACGACTGATCCTGGTGAAATTCGAGTATGGGTTGAAGAAGGAAAGACAGTTGATGTATCGATAAGTACAGTGAGTGAGGATTTTGGCTCTTGGGCTTATTTCGAACGATGCGATGTTTCGGATTGTAATTATTACAATAATGGAAATGGAAGTATTCCCGGTTATGAATACATAGGACAAATCGACGTGTGGCGCAACAGGACATATGAAGTGCAATTCACATCCACTGGAGATAATACTGAAACAACGATGATCATCGTTACAAAGGAGGAATTTCCTCCTCTGGGGTTTGTTTTGATAATGATGACGTTGTTTGGCACTGCAGGAACTTGTGCGGCGATATTATTCGCATATCATACCACCAAAGCGATGAGGGAGGAAGCTGAAAATAATAATGGCAACCGCGAATCAGTTTCCAAAAATAACTGGATTGGGCCAGATGGAGTTGAGAGTGGTCCAGATGTCCCTGAAGATTGGTACTTGACGTACGATGGGCCTGCACCAATCGTAGAGGATATTTACGATGAGAACTATGCCGTAGACAGGGGAAATGGTGCTGTTCCTGTTAACTTCTACATCAAGAAATGGGGCGTTCCAGAGGGCTTCGGAAAAACAGACCATGAGAGACTTTGGTCCATGGATGATTGAACCATGGACATGTGAAAATCTGAGGGATGGTGGACTGAGAAGTAACGTGAACCCTCGATCACGAGGAACACTATTTCCTGATCCTCCTAAGAGGTACGGGTTTCGATGCATGCCGGCACAACAAATAAGTGCCATTTCTTCAGATTAAATTCATGCCCCCAATTGTATGCCCTCGTTGCTTAACAGAGCTGGTGGATAGAAGCGAGTGGTGGAGCGGAGGGGCCTGCGAGTGCGAGAAATGCAAGGGAATACTCGCGGACAAGAACTGGCTGGAAAGTAACATGCACCAGGGCGACTATCTGAGACTGACAAAGAGGGTGTTCACAGGCTCTCCGGCAGGAATCCTTTGCCCTCATTGCCTGTCCGTTCATCCCCGAAGCCCTATCGAGATGGTCAAATTCACGGTTTCCCCGGATGGGAAAAGCTACGAGGTCGATGGTTGTCATAAATGCGGATCGATGTGGTTTGACCAGGGCGAGTTGGAGGCATATGAGGAGGGGGAAGTTGGAGATTCACCCCTCGAAAAGACGAGTGAGAAGAAAGGCAGCACCCTAGGAAATTTGGCTGTTGATGGCGCTATCTCTTCACCGGAGTTAGCGGTTGGGGCTGCTGAAGCATCATTTGGAATCTTTGACGTGTTAGCGGCAATTATCTCTGGCCTTTAGGGTCATGCAAGTGGCATTTTTATCGGGCCTAGATTGGATTCATACACTTGCTTGCCCTATGTATAGATATTCTCCTGTCCAATGATAACGGACGTAGGGATACGGCCAGCACCATTCGTAGATGAATTGGGAGTCAACTAAGCTCTCGCAAGGTACCGGAGTAGCGCACATTGACATCCCCTCATCCCAATAACTAATCTCTGCTTCTGTCAGATTTTCCGGCCAATCAATCCAGTAGAAGATATCGAAGAAGGTAGTAGTTGAGCATTCTTCCGGTCCTGGCCAAGCCCCGACGTAGTGTGACTCATTCCTCCCCCAAGATCCTCGTTCATCTGCAAATCCATACAAGTCGTCAGGCGGGGGAAGGGTCGAGTTGCTACCATCAAGGAAACTCGGTCCGGGGTCGCTAACAAGCATCCCCCTTGGGACCGGTTCGCCGCACCACCCTGGATATCCCGGGTGCTGCTCTATCTTAGCCTGGTAAGCCTCCCAGTCCAGCCCGGCCATAGGCACCTCTATCCTGCAATCCCATAATGCAGTCTCCGTTGGTTCTTCAGGAATTATTTCGTCCAAGAGACAACCCGCGGTTGTAGTAGAAATCATCAGGAGAGTCATCAACATAACTCTAGGTTCCACGACCTTCGACGTACTTACTTCATCATAAATGCAGTCCCGGCACTTTGACGCAACGAATGGGCACTAGTATTCGAGCAGACCCGATGGTCTAACCCTCATTGGAGATGTTCTCGCTGATTTTCTGGAGGATGTCCCGGATTTCCATCAGGACGCTGTTTGACTCCTCCGAGGGTGCGGACTGTTGGGGAGCGGAAATCAGTGAGTCCCTTTGCTGGAGGACGAGGTCTCGGAACTGATTGGAGTTCTTCACCCCGGTGAGGATGAACGGCGCGGCACCAGCAGTCTCGAACTGCATCCTGACTACCCCGAAGGCGTTCAGTATCGGGCCCTCGTGGATGGAAACGTCTGTCAGCTTGTCCAGGGGGATGTTCTGCTGTTTCTTGAACAGCCACCCCATTCTCATGTTGATTGAGCGATCTGTCAGGGCCCCGCTCATGTGCTCGTACTGCTTCTGATGAACCAGCCACCCGAACAGTATCCAGATTGGCATCAATATGATTCCGACCATCGTAACCAAGAGGCCCACGTTAGCCATTATCCACCAGTAAATTATGATCTTCCTGTCGAATTCCACTGCCATGATGTGGCCCTTGTCGGCGTATCCCGTCTCCATAATTGTGGGTACGGGGGCGCATTATGGCAAGAACTTGGTGGCGCTCAGGGACCCATCAGGCCCTTCAGCACCGCCTCGACCCTGTCCATCCCCCTGGAGATGTCGTCGCGGCCGATCGTGTAGGCGAACCTTAGGTGCCCCTCGCCCGCCTCTCCGAAAGCGGTCCCCGGAGAGCACAGGACCCCTCCCTCGAGGAGTTTGATCGCGACCTCCTCGCTGTTCATTCCCGGCACCTCCACCTTCGGGAAGACGTAGAAGGCCCCGGTAGGCACGTGGCAGGAGACGCCTGGCATGGAGTTGAGCCTCTCGCATATGAGGTCCCTGCGCGCCTTGAACTCCTCGCACATCTCCTCGGGATACCCCGGGTACTTCTCGAGCGCCTCTAGAACAGCATACTGCATTGCGTCGTTGGAGCATGCGGTCACGTAGTACTGCATCTTGGTCAGCTCGGCCATGAGCTCGGGGTCAGGCGAGAGCAGGTACCCTATCCTCCACCCCGTCATAGCGAAGGTCTTGGAGAACGACTGGACCATGACCAGCTTGTCGTAGCCGGCCCCCAGGAAGGAGACGTGGGGCGAGTCGTAGACAATCCTATCGTAGACCTCGTCGGTGATCAGCCACAGGTCGTTTGCCCTGGCGAACTCCACCAGCTCGTCCCTCTGCCTCTCGTCCACGTTGCCACCAGTGGGGTTGCTGGGGAAGTTGTACAGTATCGCAACCGTGCTGTCGTCGACGATCTCCTCGAGATCCTCGATCGTCGGGACGAAACCGTTCTCGAACCTGCACGGGTAGAGAGAGGCCTCACCACCACAGATGACTACATCGGGAGGGTAGAGGGGGAAGTAGGGCTCGGGGATCATCACCTTGTCCCCGGGGTTGACGATGGCGAGGAAGATGTCCAGAAGGGCATTGGTCCCGCTCATGGTGATGCAGACGTTGGACTCGTCCAGGGTGGGGATGCGGTGGTGCCACATCTCCGCAATCTTCTGCCTCAGAGGGGGTAGTCCGGCGGTTGTGGTGTACTTGTTCCTCCCCTCTCTCATCGCCCGCGCGAACGCCTCGACTGCGATTTCGGGGGGCTGGAAGTCCGGCTCGCCCAGCCCGAACTGCACGGCGTCGTCACCAGCCATGTCGAACATCCTCCTCACCCCGGTTGGACGAATGCTCTTTGAGCGGTCGGAGAATCTCACCATGACCTGCGGACTAGCGTCCTAGGATTTTAACAAGGCGGCGCGGAATGCTCGATTTCGCCTGCAGGGAGGTATTCAGTCCACCAGTTCCGCATCGATTGCTTTCCCCCCTCCCTGGGCGGAGCGGAGCCTCGCGAGGACCAGGGAGCCTGCCCACCCCATGGCCACCATTACCACGAGCCCCAAGGCGGCGGTCGGTATGCCGCTGGAGGATGACCCCCCTCCCTCCCCCGTTATCTCGTAGAAGACTGGGAGGGAGTGCGAGTCACCCGAGGAGGCGTGGACCTCCACTATGTGCTGTCCCTCGGGCAGGTCCCTCGGATCGAGGATGACGTGCCACAGGAATGGGGTCAGGGCGCCCAATTCCCCCGGGGGCTCGGAGTAGGTGGTCTCGTGCCATGGGCCGCTGCCCACCCTGTACTCGACCCTATCGACCGAGCCGGCCTGGCCCCATGCGTGTCCGGTGATGTTGATCAAGTCCGTCTGGGTGAGGTTCAGACCATGGCTCTGGAGGGTCGGGTCGATGGACCCCGTCTGTCCGGAGTCCCTGAGGAAAATCGCCAGTTCGACCGAGGCCAGTGCGTCTACCATCCCATATCCGAACTCCCTGTTCCAGTAGGGGTCGACGTCCGGCGCGCTGGGCTCTCCCCTGAGCTCCGAAGTGTGCTTGAGAACCTCCTTGATCTGGAGGGGCGTCAGGTTGGAGTTCGCCTCCATGACCAGGGCGATTATGCCGCTGACTGATGGGGTCGCGTAGGAAGTACCGCTCCCCCTTCCAGTGTAGGTGTTCTCCGATGCGTCACCCCCGAGGAAGTTGTTGCACGAGCCACTAGTGACGCATGCCTCCGCCTGGACTATGTTGGTCCCGGGGGCGCTGATCTCCGGAATCAGCTCGTTGAGGGGGTTGCCGTCCCCGTTGTCCTTGCGGGGCCCCCTGGATGAGTAGCCAGCGATCTCGTCGTCGGTCCTGTTGACGGTGTTCTTGTCATCGGTGGCAGCGACCGTGATCGACAGGGAGGACGCGCTCATGCCCGAGAGCCCGTCGTTGTCCTCCCCGGAGTTGCCTGCCGCGTTAGATACCACGACGCCTAGCTCCATGGCCTCGTCGAGTATCCTGCTGTGCATGTCCGAGCCATCCGAGCCGCCGTCCTCGTGACTGGTAATCCCCCAAGACAGCGAGATGATGTCTATGCCATGCCACTCCTCGTCGACCCCTGGCCAGGCGTCGTCACGGTGGTCGATAATCCACTGAAGACCGTTCATGGCTGACTCGTAGAACTCCTGCTCGAGGAGGTAGTTCTCGAACGGACCCGCCCCCACGTCGGTACCTATCCTCACATCCACGAGACCCGCATCGGGGGCCGAGCCGTAGAACTGTGACTGGGTCCCGTCCGCCTCCAGCCCGGTAGCGCTCGCCATGCCCATGCAGGCCGTCCCGTGCTGGTTTCCGTCGTCGGGATCGAAGGAGCCGTCGTCCTCTCGACCGCCTGCGAGGATGCACTGGGGGTCGCTGTGGACGTAGCACACGGCGTCGTACCCCGCGACGAACTTGTCCACCAGACCGGGGTGCTCGTTGTCCACCCCGGTGTCAACCATTGCGATGTTGATCCCCCTGCCGGACAAGCCCAGGTCCCATGCGCCGATCGGGTAGTCGGAGGAGTTGCTGGCCTTCACCGCCGGGGTCTGGACATCGCCGTAGAAAACTAGCGAGCCGTACCTCTCGACCATTGCGACTCCGTCGATCTGTGACAGGTCCCCTGCCTCCGTGGGGTCGATGTCACCCAGCAGGACCGCGTCGACTACGGGCAGCTCCTGCCTAATCTCGAACCCCATTGATAGCAGGATATGCCTGTCGTAGTCAGTGACTGCTCTGGTGAAGGATAGGCCGACGTTGACTGGTCCCCCCGCCCCCTGGATGGAGTCATGGATGCCGTTCCTGTCCATGTCCAGGGTGGTCACGTCCCACCACTTGGAATGCGGGTCCCACCAGATTTCGGATTGTTCTGGTACCGAGGTCAGGTGGCCGGGCTCTACTATCTGCGCCTCTGCGAGCCTAGCCCCCTCTGGAACGGATGCCGAGCTGGAGGCCGCGATACTCCCCGTCAGTGGCGACATCATGACGACTACCATTAGCAGGGCTAGCAGTCTGCGGTCCATCGTGCTCCTGCGTGCATCGGCTTCTATTCAAACCAACCTAGTTTGGGGAGGCGATTAGGCTGTTCGCTGGGAGGAAGAGTTGTGGTGGGGGCACTGGGATTTGAACCCAGATCAGCGGGTTTCTTCCGCTTAGCGTGCACCCGGATCGCGCACGCTCTCGGTTTGCGACGGGTCGGTGCTCCAGTTGGTCATCAAATCCATCAGAATACCTCCTCGTCGTCATTCCCGTGCAACTGGAGCCCGCGGTACTACCAGGTTATACTATACCCCCAAGGGTGACCCAGAGAGCGGTTTCCCGCTTATGATGGTCTCGGTCGTCCGATGTGTCACAGTGACGACGCCAATGGGCCCAGAGAGATGCTCAGCATGGTCCACGCGCCCATTATGGAGACTGCTAGGCCCCACGCCCTGGGCCTCAGTCCGACGCTCATAAGACCGATTATGGATGAGTACTGTCCGAAGAGTAGCGGTACCGATCGGAGTACTGTTGCAGCTATGCCCGCGGTCACTCCGTAGCAGAGCAGTATCAGCGGCGAAAGTAGGACGCCTAGCAGACCGGACCTCGCCGTGGCACCGACCCCCTGGGCTATCATGGAGGGCTCGACCAGCCATATCAGCCAAGCCAGCCATAGCCCCAGGTAGACGTCCTCTGAGAACCTCCTCTCGCCTCTCCAGTCCCTGTACTTCCGGTCGAGTCTGGCATGCAGGGCTCTGGAGAGGAACTCCACCTCGGCAATCCTCCCCCTCGTGAGCATCGAAGCACCGTGGTAGACAAGTACTCCCGAGAGAGCCAGCTCCACTATCGTCCAGTTCGAGCCCATTCCCAAACCGGAGAGTAGGGCCACGGGCAAGGCCCATGCGATGAATCCGGATAGGGAGGCGCCCATTGTCATGAACACCCCGACGCCGGGGATCAGTACCTCCTCGGGAGCCTTGTAGTCCCTCTCCGACGGCATCGCTACCACCAGAAGGGGTAGAAGCGACAGTCCCGCCACCATCGACAGGATGTTCAGGGGGGAGTGATCGGACCCGAGGGACGCTGACTTTGCGGAGGACTTGATGTCCGATGGGGACATTGAGCCCGGAGACCAGTCCACGATGAATCCGGCGGAGTCTATGACGAACACGGAGTCAGTGGGTCCGCTCGGGAGTGATTTGCCCACCGTCCCGTCATCCAGTAGCAGGGGCCATGAGCCGTTGAGTTCCAACGAGAAGTCGTCCAGGTTGTACGCCTTCACGTCCTCACCGGTGGCGATCTGTACGAAGGACGCCGAGGGCCCCCCCTCCATCGCGAGCACCTTGGCTGCGGAGTCGAAGTCATCCATCTGCCTCTCGGCATTAGGGGACCCTGGGGTGAACAGCCCGAGGACTGCCACGTCAGATTCGCCCAGCAGTCCCGAAAGGGACTTCGCTCCGGAGTCGGGGTCGTGCGAGAGTAGGATGAAGCTCGGGGCGGCGCTACCCTCGCGGTAGTTATCCGAGTCTATCTCCGGCAGCCCAATTGCCGTTCCTGTGCAGGCGAGAGCGAGCAGGAGAACGGATCCGTATGCTGGCAGGGGTAGCTGCGAGCCCCTCATCGATACCCCTGCCCATGCCAGTAGCCCAAGGAACACTGAGGCCACGGCAGCGAACGACCCCAGTATAGGCGGGCTATCCTCTGGAACGTTGAACCTGAGCAGGACCCATGAGTGGCAGACCTCGCCCGGGTCCTGATCGGTTAGAACCATGCACGCATCCAGCATGTAGTTCCCGGGAGCAAGGGGCTTGTCAGTTATCCAGGTGAGAACGGTCCTGTTGGATTCTCCCTTGGAGAAGCCGTCCGGTATCTCGAAGTGGTCCACCCAGACGTCCTCGTCATGCTTGTCGTGCCTCATGTCCGACCAAGGGACAGGCCCAACCAGCTCAATCGACTGAGCGGAGAAGTCCGACGCGCCCCATGGCGAGAATGGAGTCAACTCAATCCTCGCCATTCTGTTCTGGTCGACGACCACGTCCAGCTCTGCCTCTATCATGTGCCCGTCAAAGATAACCCCGGTCCTGGCATCGTAGGTCCCCCACCAGAGGGTCCCGGATACAGCGCACTCGTGCCTAACCTGTATTGACAGGCGTATCTCCTCCCCGGAGTTCATCGAGATGTTGACGTTCTCGGCCCTAACCTCGAAGATATGGGGGTCCGTCCTGTCCTTGTTCATCACTATCGGGTCTGTGTCAACGCTGGATAGAGCGGTTATCCCGCCCATCGTAAGTGAGACCGAGAACTGCGTTTCAGCTCCCAGTGGACCTCCCACAGGGAGGTCGGATATCGAGCATATGTCGCTGTTCGATTCTAGTGAGGCGAAGAGTAGGATTGTGATGTTCCCCTCGAACCGGAAGGGCTCCTCGGTCGACGCCGAGAATGCATCGACAATGGTTGGTAGCGTCAGCGAGCTACTCTTTGAGAAGGAGACGCTTCCGGATGGCAGGCCGGTCACAGTGGTCCAGTTGCGATCCAGGTACTGGCCATCCTCTACCCCCTTCAGGAACAGCATGTGCTGCTCGGGGTACGACTGGTCTACCCCGGGACCCTCGTATGCCAGCTGGTTCTGGGCTATGCTGGGAGAGGATGACAGTATGAGCAGGGCGGATATCGCCATCAGAAACAGAGGAGCGCGTCCCTGACTCAACCTACTCACCATTGGATTCTGCCCCAAGCTGTATGTTCAATCCTTTGTATTCATGTTAGAAGAGCCTCGAAGCAATGAAAATGGCCATCAGCGAGCCTGAGAGGGTTGCAATGAAGTTCACCCCGTGCTTCCCCAAATACCCGCGGTTCTCCAGCATCGCACCCAGTATGGAGTCTACCTGGCACCCCAGCCATCCGATTAGGATAACGAACGGGAAGAACAGCTCTACTGGCGTCCGGTCCCCGTTTATGGCCCCAAGAATCGTGGACACCACAGAAATCAGTAGTGCTCCATAGAAGGCTGCCAGAGTCCCGGTTGGGGACATCCCCCCGTTTGTTCCGGCCGGCACTGCCTCGAGGGTGGTGATTATCCGGGTCCTGGGATCTAGGCTGCCTATCTCCGAGGCAAGGGTGTCTGAGGCAGCCACAGAGACTGACGAGCAGAGCATGAAGTACGCCCACTCGTGGCCTCCGATGAAGAAGTTCCCTATCGCGATCATGCTGGCCATCCCGCCGTTGGCGATTACGTTCTTCCAACCCCTGACGCCTGCATTGGCCTCCTCGGCGGATATCTTCGCCTTCTCCTCAAACCTCCATTTGGTCGCAAAGGAGCCTACAATCAGGAATGTCATGAGTACCACCAGCCATGTCCAATGCCCCAGTAGGGATATCGTCAGTCCCACCACTAGGGCTGCAATGACGCCACCTTTGTCCAGTAGGTCCTTCCACATGGATACGAGAAGTAGGGCCGATACCAGCGCAATGGAGACTGCGAGGTCATCGCCTATTTCGACCATATTGACAGCATGGCGTTTCCATTGGCGGTCATGAACGATTCGGAGTAGGCTGTTGGATGAGGGCGAATTAATGGGGGCCCCCTACTCGAGGGAGTTGACGCCCTTGATCAGGCCCCTAGCGATCAGCAGTACCGAGGAGACCAGGAAGGCGGTCCAAGTGAACTGGATAACGACTGTTGCAGAACCTCCCATGCCGTAGGCATCGGGGAGGTAGTAGGAGAGGAATGAGGATCCATTCCAGAATGCGTGCCCGACTATTGACAGAGTCACAGCCGCGGAGAATGACTTAGGGGTCTTGATCCCCGTCGACGCCCTCATGGCCCGGTTATCGCCATACGTGAAATGGAACTCTTGACTTCCGAACTCAGGCTCCCTTGACGGTTTCGGGTCCTTTCCGACGATAACCCATGGATGAGCCTCGTCCTCGGCTTCCTGCGATGCCTGCGAGATGGCCTCCTCCAAGGTCGGCCTCGAGCCATCGAACCCCGAAAGATCCCCATCTCCGTCGGTGTCGATCCCTACTCCCTCTGCGATGTCTATAGCAGATATCGCCATGGTCTTGGCCTTCCATGAGAGCCTGGCCTTCAATTCCTTGTCTGTCGCCATCCAACCTATCGCCGTACCAGCGACTGCAGTCCACACCGCGTGGCCAGGGATTGACCCGATACCTCGAACCAGGATTGTGAACGAGGCGGCGAAAGGCCCTCCCAACAACGATACCCCGATGTACTGGAAGTTCTCTATCAGGGCGAAGCCCAGGCCCACTGTGAAACCTACCTGGAAGCCGTGCTTGGGCCCTTTGATGTAGGGCAGGAATAGAGCTACTGCCATGGCCTTGAAAATCTCCTCGCACAATGGTGCGCCCACGGCCAGGAGCGAGAACTCGAAGGCCCAGTGGTCTGGTTCGAAAGGGATTAGTTCGGGTGCCACGAGGGAGTTGAACAAAAACGCAGGGAAGGCAGAGGCCATTCCTGCCATCAGCCAGGCCTCTGCATCCCTCCTGCGAGTAGGAATTCCCAGAAGTCGATCGGAAGTCCCCCACCATGCGAGGACCGGGAGTGAGAACCCAACTATCCAGGTCGGAATCGCGAGCAGCAGGAATAGCACGATTCCGAGATCTGCTAGGCCCTCCTGGAAGTCCTGCAGTATCAACAGGAGCAGGCTGACCAGGACCGAGACGACTAGGCCGAAAAGTAGCCACAGCTGACGAGTGGGGGGTAGGTCAAGAACGGAGTCGTCCCTTACCAAGTAACGGCTCATTCTCGTCCTCATAGGAGTCCTGAGGGACCCGCCCTCAGGAAGCGCGTGGGCCTGAGAGCCCCCCGCATCAGGAGTGAGTAGCCTGACGTGAACGAGTCTAGGCCTGTGCAACCTGAAAATCAGGGCTATCAGAGGGGCGCTGCACAGTCCAGAGAGTAGTACGGCGATTGGCTCGAGATATACTATGCCTATCACTAAGAATAGTAGGACGTACATCAGGAAGAAGGCGGGAATGACCGTTCCCAGCATCCTGAGGTATGCCCTCCAGGGCCTGCTATTTCTGGCGACCATTAGGTTACTTGGTGGCTCGCTAAGGGGCTCTGGTTCCTTGAACCGGTACATTCTCCCCATCTGGTCTATGAATGTCCTTCCTTCTTGCATGGCCTCACCCGGTGCCACTCAGATCGCCCATCACTCGCGGTGCCAGATGCACCCGGTGCGGTTCCTCATCACTGTGGCGTTCAATGAGCCGAGGGTTTCGATATTGGGCTTTGTCATCTACCGATTACCCCGCAGGATGTACAGTACGTCTCGCCCCTCTTCTCGTCCCTCTTCATGCTCCACTGCCCGCAGGACGGACATCGAGGTAGGCGCTTGCCTGGTGCCTTGATCCTTGGAGGCCTTCGTCTGCTAGTCTTGGGAACGGCCCATCCCTTCTTCGGGCGTCTTACCTTAGGCACGAATCAGGAGAAGGGTCCTGATTCAAGAAATTGACTGAGAGGAGCGTGGGGTGCTCGGGAAGTTAATCATAAGCCAGTGGTATATCGGGTATCATGCGCTGCACAGTTGTCGGAGCAGGGGTATCCGGACTCTCCACAGCAATCAGACTCTTGGAGAGCGGCCATGAAGTCGAGATAGTATCGGACAAGTTCAGCCCGGAGACGGTATCCGACGTGGCTGCGGCGATATGGTACCCCTTCCTCGTGAAGCCCGCGGATAGGGCCGACACGTGGGGGATAGTGACCTACGACGTCCTCGAGGGCCTATGCACAGAAGCACCCGAAGCCGGAGTGACGATGAGGGACGGTAGAGAATACCTGAGGGAGGTTGTGGACCTTCCGCCATGGAGCGATGACATCGCGGCATTCAGGATCCTTGAACAGGGCGAGATACCAGAGGGCTACGTTTTCGGTTGGGAGTTCAGGGCCCCCGTTATCGAGATGCCCCTATACATGCCATGGCTGAGGGCCAAGGTCGAGGGGGGTGGCGGGACTTTCAGGCATGGTTTAATCGAGGATCTGTCCGACCTGAGTGGGGACGTTGTAGTCAATTGTGTCGGCCTAGGCGCGAGAGAGCTTTGCGATGACCTCGAAGTCAGACCGGCAAGGGGGCAGATCCTCTTCATTGACCAGGACCCGGGAGTGGGTCACTTCGACCAACAGCCTGAGACCCTGACCTACACAATCCCCAGGAGCGATGTGACCGTGCTCGGTGGGACTGCGCAGGTCGACGACTGGAGCCTAGACATTAGGGACGAGGACAACGACCTGATACTTAGCAAGGTCGAGGCGATTTGGCCCGACTTGGACAGGGACAGGATAGTTGGGGGCACGGTGGGCCTCAGGCCTTCGCGAACAGAGGTCAGGCTAGAGGAAGAGGAGATAGGCGGGGTTCGTATAATTCACAACTACGGGCACGGAGGCGCCGGAGTGACCCTATCATGGGGATGCGCCGATGAAGTAGTTTCAATTGCAGAGGGAAGTTAGGAATCCCGATGGGAGAGACATTCGACGTTGTCGATAGAAGTGACACTGTGATAGGCCAGGCTAGCCGGGAGGAGGTGCACCGAGATGGACTGCTACACAGGTCGGCCCACCTCTTGGTGTTCGATGACTCCGGGAGGGTCCTGCTTCAGATGAGGTCGATGGGGAAGGACAGATTTCCCGGGAGGTGGGACTCTTCGGTGTCCGGGCACGTCGATAGCGGCGAGGATTACGACCAGTGCATAGTCAGGGAGGCGATTGAGGAGATAGGGATACGTCTGGAGGCCACGCCTGAGAGGCTGTTCAAAATCGATGCATGCGAGGAGACGGACCAGGAGTTCACCTGGGTCTACAGAACATACTCCGAAGGTCCGTTCACTCCGAACGAGGAGGAGGTCTCGGAGATCGGGTGGTTCACCGGTGACGAGGTGAGTCACCTAGTGAAAACCGATCCCGAGAGCGTGTCCCCTTCCTTCGCCCTTGTTTGGAGTAAGCTCCTCAAGGGACGCTGACACTCTCAGCTGTATGCAGCCTTCGTTGTGCTGATTACCACTGCACCGATCTTGTATGGGTCCCCATTGGATGAGGGCCTCCGGTCTTCCAGCCTGCCGCACCAGCCGTCATCGACCGTGCCGATCGGAATTCTGATGGAGGCTCCCCTGTCCGAGACTCCGTACGAGAACTCATGGATCGACTGGGTCTCATGTAGGCCAGTCAGCCTCTGCTCGTTGTGCGCGCCGTATACGTTGATGTGCTTCTCTATGTTCTTGCCGAATTCCTCGCAGACCTTGTTGAAAGTGGCCTCGTCGCCACAGGTCCTCAGAGTCGTATCTGAGAAGTTCACGTGCATACCAGAGCCGTTCCAGTCGGTCTGCCCCAGTGGCTTCGGGTGCCACTCTATGGAGAGGCCGTACTTCTCTGCGTTCCTCTCGGCAAGGTACCTCGCGATCCAGACCTCGTCACCTGCGTTTTTCGCGCCCTTCGCGAATATCTGGAACTCCCACTGGCCCACTGCCACTTCGGCATTGATGCCCTCGACGTTGATTCCCGCCTCTAGGCACATGTCCAGGTGGGTCTCGATGACTTCCCTGCCGTAGGCATTCTCTGCCCCGACGGAGCAGTAGAACTGGCCCTGGGGGGTTGCGTCCCTAGGGAAACCCAGGGGGAGATCCGTCTCGGGATCCCAGAGGAAGTACTCCTGCTCGTACCCGAACCAGAAGTCGTCATCGTCCTCATCGATCGTTGCCCTGCCGTTTGTGGTGTGAGGGGTCCCATCTGCGTTGTACACCTCGCACATCACAAGAAAGCCGTTCAATCTGTCAGGATCTGGGTATATTGCCACGGGCTTCAGGACGCAGTCGGAAGAGCCCCCCTCTGCCTGAAGGGTGGAGCTTCCATCGAATGACCAGTCCTTACAATCACCCAGGTTTCCGGAGAAATCTGTCTCGATCATCGTTTTGCTTCTGAGGCTCTGTGTTGGTTCAAATCCATCCAGCCATATGTACTCTAATTTCGACTTAGTTGCCATAGCGCTTGGCCGTGGAAAGGTGGTTTATAGTCTGAACGTATGAACAGATAATTCGAGATATTTTGAATATAATGTTTAAAAAAATATATATTGCTAAGATAATGCACATTTATTTTGATATAATTTATACAAATGTATATATTTTTACTGAATTTAATGAAAAATTCGCTCAAATGAACATCGGGAAATTTAGTTCTTGAAGACCGATTCTAGATGGTGGACGTGCCGAGATTTGAACTCGGGGCCTCTTCCATGCCAAGGAAGCGCGCTTCCAAGCTGCGCCACACGCCCAATGGACCCACGAAATGCGACGCCCATTTAAGGAGGACGTGAGAGGTGGGGGCATGGCGTCGCGAGACTCCGAGGGACGACCTGAAATACCAGAGGGGCTACTGGCCACGTTGATTCAAGAGTTGGAGGGGGAGGATGCCCCATTTGTCAAGCATCTGGACAAGGAACTAGGGCTCAAGTGGCTGGATGAGGATGAGTCGCGCCTTGGCTTCACCAGATTCGAGTTAGACCATCACGAGCTCTACCGGAGGAGGAGGCTCGGTGCTCCGCCAGGCCCCATAACAATAGCCCTGAACCCTATTCTTTCAGATGACGGGGCCCTCTTCAGGCACACCCTCACGCACGAGCTGCTGCATGCGGCTGGCCTCCTTGATCACGATGGTTTGCATGCAGAGATAGTCAGCAGAGTTGCTCCCGCTCCGAAGCTGAGGGACTCGCCGGTCCTAATGAGGCTCAGAGAGAGGGTCCTCCAGGAGCTCCCCGAGGAGCAGTGGATTTGCGGGAAGTGCGGCCATACCTGGGAAAGGAGGAGAGTGACTAGGCCGACACGGTGCCCGAAGTGCGCGAGCAGGTTTGAGGCGAAGTGAGGGTTCATCTAAGTGAGGCTCCCGCAGAGGGTCGCGGGCGATTGGTGTAGTCTGGATATCATGCTGGCCTTCTAAGCCGGTGACACGGGTTCGAATCCTGTATTGCCCACCACCGAACTAGGCGTTAAACGCGAATCGCTCATATACGCGAGGCAGGTCGGAAGGACTCGACAACTGGAGGATGATTCGCTAATGAAGAGAGGTTCCCGTGCTTGGAAGAAGCAGGGGAAGCAGCGATGGAAGTGGCGAAAAAAGAAGCTCCGAAGGCGTAAGGCGGCCAGAAAGAGGGCCAAGCAGCGATAGTTAGATATCGTTGAATCACTAATGTGGAGGATTTATTCCGCTCTGTTGCTTCGTGATTCCATGAGGTCTCGTGCCGTTTTGGGTGTACTGATTCTAGCATCGGTTTCGCTGGGTGGTTGCATCGACTCTGGGGAGACGCAGGATCAGTCTCGTTTCATCGATGACGAGAGCGAGCTATTCGATCCAGAAAGCCCGGATTACTGCGGTGACTTCGATGGGGACGGGGAGCCCGATTGCCCACTGAGCGGGTATACCCCTGACACCGATCCCTGGTGGTGCAACTCAACGGGCATAGGTGGCCATCACGTGGACCTAGCCTACGAGGAGAAGTCCAAGGGAGTGCTTTCTCCGGAGTTGTGCGAGACCCTGACCTACGAGCTGAAGGACGCCATAGAGTGGGCAGCACAGTGGCCCACATTGGGGGATGCGGAGGATGCCGGCTACACGATGTCGGTCGGATACACGGAGGGAATGGGCACCCATCACGTGATGCTGAACAACTTCTCCATGGATGATCCTGGGTTCGATGTGGATGACCCCTACTTCCCCGATACGAGGATTGACGAGATTTTCGATCACGAAAGACCGGAGTTCCTCATGTACGGAGGCGAGGAGAGGGGAGCGAAGTTGGTCGGCTTCGCATGGTTCGTCAGGGCTCCAACCGACTCCCCCCCAGAGGGTTTCTCGGGAGACAACGACTGGTGGCATAGGCATCACTCAATGTGCTTCAGAACCAGCGAGTTCCGGATAATGGGCGAGGACATGAGTGACGATGCGTGTGAGGAGCGCGGCGGGACCAATGTCAACCTCGAGAACTACTGGATGGTGCACGCATGGGTGGAGAGACCATGGCTGACCTTCGATGACGTGTTCACTAACCACCATCCCTGCCTCCACGAGGATGGGCCGGAGGAGGACTTGGAGGCTGAGTGCTGGGGAGAGAGTACAGAGCACGTTGGTCATGATATCTAGCCGAAGTCTGAGAACATCAGACATTAACCTCAATTACCGTGTGGTGGAAGTTGCACACCTCGTCAAACTTATTCAGGCCCCTGCAATTAACCATTATCTCGAATCCCTGGGCACCCTCCTTCCTGTTGATGACCTCGTGTGGTGCCTCCTGAGAGCAGGAGGGGCACCTCAGGATGATTACGTCGCCTGTCTTCTTGCCATGGCTCATCCTCTTCTCGCGTGCCTGGGACCTCTCCTTCTTGGCTCTCCTGTCCCTCCTGTAGAACTTGGAGTAGATTTGTAGTGCGATGCTGCATAGTGCCAAAAGTGCAGAGAGATGCACCTCTATCTCCATGGGAGTCTCGGGGAGAGATGTGGAATGGAGGATCTTACCGCCGTTTCCAATCAAGCCCCCCGAGAGCAATCCCGACATGAAGATGGGAACGACTTGCCTTAGGTACATCCTGAAGGTGAGTGTCAGGAAGGTGGAGGAGACCAGGAGGAAGCTGGAGAGAGCTGGATGGGAGAGCTCCGAGATTATCGGCACCTCTGAGAGGACTTCCTGCAGGTCTACCCCCCGCTCATAGACTAGGTACTCGTATCCTAGGACTATCGCTATGGGAGGTCCACCTACAACTATGTAGTTCTCAGCGACCTTCGGGAGGGTGTATCCGAAAAACAACCCCAACAGTACGCACGAGATCCTCACGATATCCGGGGAGACCGTGGATTCTAGGAGAGGAACGGCGATTTCCGTTCCGACTACCAGCCCCAAAAGGGCACCCACCACTCCGAATGCTCTGTAAATCCTGAGGCCCCTTCTTGGAACTAGGTTTGGCCTCACTGAAGCCATCACTGCGGCTCCGGCATCGCTGGTCAGACTTGACTTCCTCGGGGCACGTTTGCCTTTGGTCTCAGGCGCCTTCCCGTAGGTAGGCTCCCAAAAGAGGTAGGCCCCCATCAGGATCATCGAGATTCCGATTGGCCCCTCCACGGATAACGCTGTGAAAACCGAGTTATTACCTATACGCAAAATTTTCACTTGAATGGCGTAGTAAGGGAGCCTGTCACCTTTCTGAGGGAATCAGCTTCCTCTGCCGAGTTCCTCTGAGCGATCCATCGCAGCGAGAATCGCCTCTACGACCAGTCGGGTGTAATCGTTTTCCTCCAGATGGGAGATTGCGGCATCAGTGGTCCCGCCGCGGGATGTCACCGCCTCGCGCAGTGAGGTTGGGTCGAGGTCTGATTCCATGGCCAGCATTGCTGCTCCGAAGACGGTGTGCAAGACAAGTCGTTCAGCCATCTCCGAGGACATCCCCATTTCTATCCCGCTCTGAATCATCGCCTCCATTGTGTGGAAGACGTATGCTGGTCCGGTTCCGCTGAGTGCTGTGACCGGATCCATCATCTCCTCTGGTGCCATGAGGCAGACTCCCACTGCACCCAGTACTGATTCCACCCTATCGAAGTCCGACTCCGTCGCATGTGACCCTCCGCATATCACGCTGATTCCCTCGCCGACCAGGGCCGGCAGGTTCGGCATTACGCGAATCACCGAGGGTTGGCCACCGAGGCTCTCCTCGATCGATTGCGTGGTCACTCCTGCTGCGATGCTCATGATGGTCTGATTGGCATTTATCGAGGGGGAAATCTCCCTCAGCAGCGAAGGCAGGTTCTGGGGCTTTGCCGCGAGGACGATCAGGTCTGCGGACCCAGCGACGAGCGTGGCTTCGGTGCCATCCACCACTCCCATATCGTCGCAGATGCGCCCCACTAGGTCCTGATCCAGGTCGCAGACTATGACTGACTGTGCGGACACTGTCCCCTGGTCGATGATGCCGCGCACCAGAGCCGCCCCCATGTTACCCACTCCGATTACCCCCACGGCAAACTGCATATCTCCAGTCACGGGCTGTTAGTCATGGACATCCTATTTCACACTGACTAACTCGATCCGCGGATTACATCACCTTATTTGTCGGCCTCTGGTGCACCTAGACATGGTCACTACCAGGGAGGATTACCGGTTGACTGGCATAGTGCTTGCCGTCGTACTTCTGATCGTTGGCTTAGTGCTGAGTGCGGTCGATGCAAATTCGTCCATCTTCAGAGGGCTCCCCGCAGTAGCATGGTGTGCCATCATAGTCTTCGGAGTCCAATGGCTTGCTTGGATCCCCGCATCCATCGGCCAGACTGAGCGGTTCTACGATCTGACTGGTGGGATGACGTATCTCGTGGTAGTCGCTTTCAGCCTGTGGGTGGGCTCTGAGTCCGAGGAGATCGGCTCCAGGGAATTGATGATCAGCGCTCTCGTAGCCATCTGGTCCGTCCGCCTCTCTGGTTTCCTTTTCCTTAGGATTCACCACAAGGGCAAGGATGGCCGGTTTGACGATCTGAAAACATCCCCGGTGAGGTTCCTGGTCCCGTGGACCCTGCAGGGTCTCTGGATCTTCCTGACTGCTAATGTCGTTATCGTAGTCAACAGCCAATCGGGCCCCTCGCCCCCTCTCGGGATATGGGACGCAATGGGGCTTGCGATCTGGATTCTCGGTTTCTGGATCGAGGTGCTTGCGGACTCGCAGAAGACCAGGTTCAACTCCAACCCGGACAACAAGGGCAAGTGGATAGACCGGGGGCCTCTGGTCCCGCTGCAGGCACCCGAACTATCTGGGGGAGACTCTGCTCTGGACAGGAATCGCTGTATTCGGAGTGGCCTGCTTGGAGGGTCTCGAGTGGGTCGCTTGCATATCACCGGTCTTCGTCTACCTGCTACTGACCAAGGTCAGCGGTATCCCCATACTGGACAGGAGGGCACTGTCCAAGTGGGGCGATGATCCCGAATACCAGAGTTACAGGGAGAGTGTTCCCGCAATATTCCCCCTCCTAAGAGCCAGGGGATAGTCACTCTTCTTCACTGATTGTAACCGCCTTCACTTCAAGCACCGTCTGCTTGAGGACGTAGAACAAGATCCACAAGAACAAGGCCCAGACGGAGCAGTATTGCAGCCATTGCCAGTGGATTCCTGGGAGTAGCACGGAGTTGACAGGGGGTGATAGACTTGAACGATTACCCGGCAGTCCGGATATGGCATCACTAAATCATGGGGATTAATCCCTAGGCTCAATTTGTAGCGGCGGGCATAGAAGAGTGATGGAGCTGGATTCTGAGGTTCGAATCCTCATCCTCGATATAGCCAAAGGTATACTCCACCTTGACCTCAGATCCTTCTGGATCGGTGAAGAAATAGTTGCCCATTGCAAAGGCCCGGTTTCCATCCGTAGTCACTTTGTCATTCTCGAACCTCACCTTCGTCCAGCCCTTTATCGCAAAACCTTCGTCCTCGGGGCAAGCGTTGTTCGACGCGACGAAATACGACAAGGCTGATTCGAAAGTCGGACGGAACTGATCCAGTGCTGCCAAGGTAGGTTTGAACATGACTGGCCCTATCTGATACGCGTACAATGTATCGATGTGATTTGCTGCTATTCCGACGTAGTCGCCACCATTACTGTGGGCTTCGGAGATCGCAACAATGCCATCGCCCCATTCCTGCTGCGCCCTTTCAACATCCTCCAAACTCGCCATCGACACAACCCCCTCTAAGTTGCACCCTTCAAAGCGTTGAATGCCGTATTGACGTGAATGGCGGTTCCCAGCGACAGAGCGTCCTCATCTACCTTGAACTTGGGGTGGTGCACGCCATATGCCTCCATCTCTGGATTGCCGACGCCTATGAAAGAGAAGCACCCGGGTATCACTTCGGTGTAGTACGAGAAATCCTCGCCCCCCATTATGGGTCCCATTTCTGCGACCCTCCCTTGTCCGAGGATTTCTTCTGATGCGGATTTACTCAACTCCCAGCATTCGGCATCATTTACGGTGGGTGGGAAATCGTTGCCCGGAAACGTCACCTCAGCCTCGCACCGATTGGCCAGAGATATTGATTCGGCTACCTCCTTGACTCTTTTCTGCAATTG
Organism: uncultured Candidatus Poseidoniales archaeon; assembly: GCA_902573015.1. Taxonomy (GTDB): domain Archaea; phylum Thermoplasmatota; class Poseidoniia; order Poseidoniales; family Thalassarchaeaceae; genus UBA36. Next base: position 43,065 of record CACGIE010000009.1, read on the forward strand.
GGAAATGCCCTCGCTGGTCAGAGATCTTATTGTGCCTTGTAATTCCATTGTCGGAGGAATCACGTTCGTCGCAGTACCCGCATTTGCCATCGTGATGCTGATTACGCCGGATTCCAAGGGATCCAGTTCACGGGAGATTAGAGTTTGGAGTTCGACCACTATCTTCGAGCCGGTAACCACTGGATCCACTGTAAGGTGGGGCATGGCTGCGTGGCCTCCATTTCCTTTAACTAAAATCTTGATTGATGAAGTGGCTGCCAATAGCGTGCCTTCTCTGGATGCCAGGGCTCCAACGGGTAATTTGTCGGTGACGTGCAATCCGAAGATTTGCTTCACCTCTGGGTCTTCCAAAACCCCCTGCTCCCTCATCATCTTGCCACCTGCCCCTCCTTCTTCTGCAGGTTGAAAGATCAGCTTGACTGTGCCTTCTATTGCCTGTTCGTTTTGTTTCAGGACTTTTGCTGCCCCTAGGAGCATTGCAGTGTGGCAATCATGGCCGCAGGCATGCATTTTTCCATCAATTTCACTTCTAAAATCCACATCTGCTTCTTCATGGATCGGTAAGGCGTCCATATCCGCCCTTAGTGCGATACATGGGTCGCCGCCATTCCCAATGAGCCCGACAACTCCTGTTATCGCTATGTCCTTTTCATATGGGATGTCTAACTCTTTCAACGTACTTTGAACTAGCCTGCTCGTTTCGAACTCCTCGTACATCAACTCGGGATGGCGATGGATGGTCCTTCTTTTTTCTACTATCCATTGATGGATGTCTTTCGATTGTGAAAGTATCTCGCTGATTTGCATGTATCACAAGGTGGCGTACTAATATTAGAATTCTGCCGGCCGAATTTAGAACCATAATTTCTGATTAGCCTCGTAGGTATCGTAGAATTTCTGATCGCTCGTTGTAAGATAGATTACAGCTTCTGACAGTGCGATAATTGCAGATGCAAATAGCGGGAAGACGAGGATCATCCCTACCGTTGACATCAGGAGT
>CACGIE010000010.1 GCA_902573015.1 uncultured Candidatus Poseidoniales archaeon
AGGACTCCACTGATCCCGAGTAGACGTGGTAGGTCAGTATGTCGACCAGCGTTGCGTTCTCCTCGTCGGTGTCGAAGGAGGCCAGGTCGATACCGGCGGCTGCGAAGGCCGCGTCAGTGGGTGCGAAGACCGTGAAGGGGCCTTCAGCCTGCAGTGCCGTCACGAGATCTGCGTGGGCTAGAGCGGCTACCAGTGATCCGTGAATGGTGGTTGCTTGTGCGGTCATTGCGATGTCCACAGCAGGCGTCCACACGTAGGACTCGCATTCTTCTTGGCTAACCATGGTGAAAGCATGAGTCACCAAATTGTAGCACCCCGTGAAGGTCTGACCGTTCATTTCGAAGTCTACGTAGTAGGCGTAAGCCATGCATTCCTCGAAAGATGCACCAGCCGATACTGTGTGCGTGTACAGGTTGTAGCATATGTCGCCATCCTCCACAGTAACATCAGCTGGAGGCATGAGGACCTTGTCGATCACGTGGATTATCCCGTTGGATGCGACTACGTCAGCGGTGGTCACCGTTGCGTCGCCGATGCTGACCGCTCCGTCAGCCACGGTGAATGTGGCCTCGTCGCCGTTCAGCATCGTCACAGTGAGGCCGTCGGTCACAGCCGAGGACTCCACTGATCCCGAGTAGACGTGGTAGGTCAGTATGTCGACCAGCGTTGCGTTCTCCTCGTCGGTGTCGAAGGAGGCCAGGTCGATACCGGCGGCTGCGAAGGCCGCGTCAGTGGGTGCGAAGACCGTGAAGGGGCCTTCAGCCTGCAGTGCCGTCACGAGATCTGCGTGGGCTAGAGCGGCTACCAGTGAATCGTGTTGCCCCGTGTTTAGTGCGTTCGTTGGTATGTCATCAGATTCCTCTGCCGCCACGATTGGACTGAGAGACATAGCACCGATGGTGAAAGTCACATACATCCCTACGATGATCGGCATGATCATTCTTGTATTCATACGCCGGCGGATGTCAATCCATTAATGAAGGAGTGTTTGTTTCTCGTGTTCGAGGATATATACATGTGTTTCTAACTCGACAATTCTCAGACTATGCCATTATCAGGTTGTACACATGTAGTGCTTCTGGATCCTTTGAGATAACTTCCCTAGTCACAGCAATTTCCCCTCCCTCTGGATATCTTGACTGTAAAGCCCCCTCTATGATTCCGTCATCCAGTGCCCACACTGGCAATTCTCCGCCTTCTGGGAATTCAGAGAACTGTACCTTGATGTGGAACTCCGGTTCCAAATCGTAGCTGAGGGTGCCCAAGCCTGCGTGCTCCCACCAATCCATCATCTCATTTAGGAACTCGATTTCCTGGCTGATACCTCTCAGGCTGAATGCCAACTCTTGACCGACTCGATTCCCTATCTGCCTCATCAAGGACTCCAGGTCAATCCCGAAATCCCTCAGACTCGCTATTCCTCCGTGGTTCAGCTTCTTCCTTGCATCGCTGATCTCTAGTCCCGAGGCCATGAATGCATCGATATTGAAAGGAGTGTCCTCCTCAGGAAGGTCCTTCTCGATCATCAGAACTTCGCGGATCTTTTCTAGGAACGAGCCTTCGTTCAGGGTTAGTTTCAACGGATCAGTAATCCTCTCCTCAGTGTACCTCTTGGATGCGGTATCGAAGGGAATGGCCTCTTCCCAAATCGTCTCAATCAGGTTCCTCTGGTTCTCTGCGAACTGTGCAGATTCTATTACCAGGGCAGCATCGTTCTTCCCCTTCCCTACAGGATTATCATCGGAATTCAGGTACTGGATAACTTCACTTTGATCCATCACTGCACCCTGGGCCTCCATTTCTTCCGAGTGGCGAACTTCGATAGACTCGTGAAGGTCGTTGTAGAACCGAACTGTCCTCTTGTCCAGTTGAGCCAGAACCCGAACTCTTACTCCTCTCTTTGCAGCATCGTTGATGGAAGTAATGGTGGCATTCCTGCACAGTGGTAGAATGCCGAATCTTCCCAGAATCATCACAAGGTCAGATTCTGAATCATTGCCCATTTTCTCCAGTCTACCAAGAATCCTAACTCTCTCCTTGAGAATTGTGAACTTTGGATTATCTTCGGCTTCAACCTCTTGGAATTCGAAATTTGAACTCTCAACGGAGGACTGAATCTCCTCGAAACTACTCTCTATCCTGTTCAGTTGTCTCCTGCGAATCTCAATGAGCTGTTCGACGGCTTGGTCTATCCTGGGACAGGTGAATCTCATTGGCCTGTCAGCAATTACGGAGACCATTCCCTTCTCTTGGAGGTCCTCCAGAGCCTTGTAGGCATCCAGCCTCGTCACTCCCAATTCCTTAGCAACCTCGCTAGCCTTCATACTGGGCTTGCCCGCAAGCACGTTAACCACCGAGACCTCTCTCTCAGAAAGTCCAGAATCGCTTAGTATCTGGTTCCAGTCCATTTATTGTCCCCCATCACCGCTAAGCGCCGAGATAATCTGAGCAACGTGCTTCCTAGGTCTGAAAAGCCAGTCGTAAACGTGGTGAACGGTGTTGTCTGGTCCGATAACGAAAGAGGATTTAGACGGAAACAAGCCTAGGTGAAGAGGGACTCCGAATTTCTCCGCCACATGTCTTTCCTGATCAGAAAGAAGAGGGAATGGAAGATCCAACTCCTTCTTGAATTTCTTGTGCTGTTGAACCGTGTCCTGGCTGATCCCGATTACTTCAACGGAAGGTTCGAGAGACTGGAACAGCTCATACTGCTCCTTGAAACTCAGACAACCCCTCTTGCATGTCGGGGAACCGCTCTTTGCGAAGAAGAAGACCACCTTCCACTGGCCTTCGAGATCGGACAATCTGAACATATCGCCCTCACTTGTCTCTAATTCGAATTCAGGAGCCACTTCTCCGATATTGAGGACCATATTTTTCTCACCAATCTCCGTACTGTACGATTTGTCCGTCTTAAACAACAAGCAAAATTGGGTATAATAATGGCTTTATAAAGAAGTGTTTCAATCTCTCGGAGATTAGAAAGCCAGATAGAGATCATAATCTCGTTCTGTACTCATGTTTTCCTCAATCAGCAACTAAGCTAGCCCAGGCCATCTCTTCTTGATCGCTCTGAAGATTACTCTCGATATCACCATCGACGAAAGTAGGAAGGCCACAGAAACCCAAATCGGGGCTTCATCGCTTGTGGCTAGGAAATACGTGATTATGACTATTCCAGCACCGTAAATGGCTCTGAATACGGAGAAAATGAGGAACGACCTGAATAGTCTATTTTCTAGAAGCCTTGAGATCGGACCAACTCTTTCTCCTTCTGACATATCGGTAACAAAGAAACCACGAACATCTATTTTCCTACTTTGAATTGCGTATTTCTAGCAAAGGCAAGACTCACGGATGGGGCCAGGAAATGAAAATAATAAAATTCGAAACGCAAATATTAGTCTGGATTAAATAACCTACATTGGCACACATATGTGATAGAAATGGTAGTTAACGAATCCTCGGAAGAAAATAGACGCATACCCGTCACAGTATTGACTGGTTTCCTTGGTTCGGGCAAGACTACCCTACTGAACCACATACTTACCAGTACTGAACACAAGATGAAATTCGCAGTGATCGAGAACGAGTTCGGGGATGTCGGGATAGACGAGAATATCCTCGTTGAGAGCTCAGAGGAGAGCATTATCGAGGTGATGAACGGCTGTATCTGTTGTACAGTCAGAGGGGATCTGACTGATTTGCTAAAAAGGATGCATGAGAGGATAAAGGACTTCGATGGAGTACTGATAGAGACAACTGGCCTGGCAGACCCGGCACCAGTGGCTCAGACATTTTTTGTCGATGATGACATCGTCGATAAGTACAAGCTAGACGGAATAATCACAGTCGCCGACGCCAAACACATCATCCAGCACCTCGATGAGGAAAAGCCAGAAGGTGTCGAAAACGAGTCAGTTGAACAGATTGCGTTCGCGGATCGCATCATGCTGAACAAGATAGACCTCGTTTCAGAGGAGGAGCTCGAAGAGGTCGAAAGCAAAATCAAGTCGATCAACAGGTTCGCACCAATGTATCACACTGAGAACAGCATCATCGATCCGGTGAATCTGATCAACATAGGATCATTCGACTTAGAGAAGACCCTAGAGATGGATCCAGAGTTCCTAGACACCGAAGCCGAGCACGAGCATGATGACCGTGTAACATCAACCAGTTCCAAGTTCGAGGGAGCACTCAATGTGAACAAACTCGAGAGATGGATAGGGGAGCTGATGCAAACCAAGGGCGAGGACTTGTTCAGATACAAGGGAGTCCTAGCCGTCAAGGGTATGGATCAGAAATTCGTCTTCCAGGGTGTGCATATGCTGTTCGGAGGGGGCTTCAGTTCCGAGGTAGCGCCTTGGAAGGAAGGTGAGACTAGGGAGTGCCGATTCGTCTTCATAGGTCGAGATCTGGATCACGAAGAACTCCAGCAAGGACTGATGGACTGCAAGGCAGAGGAACTCAGATTCAAGGTTGGTGACACCGTTTACGCTAATATCGGCGAGTTCACAGAAGGCAGGATCCTGAAATGCTGGGATGAAGGCAACCCGTATCGAGTAGAAATCCAGAACGAGGAGAGGTCAAATGTTTGGGTCCCCATAGACAGCAACGACTACGTCATCCCCGGATGATAGAATAAGTAGCCTATCGAACCTCCAAACTAGCAATTATATTCGTGCCTCCTTAGCATTATCAGTGCGCAAAGTCGTAGATATCATCCCGACCCACACAGTGAGGGAAGGCGGGGGGTTCAAGGTTCGTAGACCCTCTAGGATGAATAGCGTACAGAGTCCTTTCTTGTTGATAGACGAAATGGGCCCAGTCGACTATGGTCCGGGCGAGGCCGTTGGGGCTCCCTGGCACCCCCACAGAGGGTTCGAAACAGTGACTTATCTCCTTGATGGGAGAATGCAGCACGAAGATAGCGCCGGCAACAGTGGCGAGTTGAACCCCGGAGACGTCCAATGGATGACCGCGGGCAGGGGTATAATTCACTCAGAGGAGCCTCACGAGGAGTTCAGGAGAACTGGGGGGCGAACACACGGTTTCCAAATTTGGGTGAATCTCCCTGCCAAAAACAAAATGATGGCTCCGAGGTACCAAGAAATCCCCGCGAAAGAGTCGCCCACTGTTCGAGACGAAGGAATTTGGGCTCGGGTCATTGCAGGGGAATGCCTAGGCGTTTCCTCGTCAATAGATACAGTCATCCCAATCACACTGATTCACGTCAAGATGGAAGAAGGCTCGGGCCTAATACAAGAAATAGCGCCGGATCTGAACGCGATGATCTATGTTTTCGGTGGCAGAGTCAAGCTAGAAGACCCACTCAGTGTACGAAATCACCCACTTCCATTCGGCCTGGGCGTCAAACAGTTTGTGAGTGATGGGGAATTAGCGCTGCTGTCGCAAGGGGAGAAGATTGAGATCAAGTCCGAGTCAGAATCGGAATTTCTGATTTTAGCCGGCCCAGAAATAAATGAGCCAATCGCGCGATACGGTCCGTTTGTGATGAATACTAGAGAGGAGATTAATCAGGCCTTCCTGGACTACCAGAATGGCACATTTGCAAATTGAGAAACTTGCTGAAATCAATATTTTCCCGCTCACCTATCTTGCAAGGGGGTCCGTTCTGAAAAGAGGAAGAATGACTAGCTGAATTAGTGCTACTACAAGAAAAATAGATGCCGAGGTTAGAGCTATTGTGGAGCCCGTGCCAGTCCTCAACTCCGCAGAGACATAAATCCCGATTATTGTGGATGATAGTCCGAATACCTGCGCCCATATGAGGCAAGATCGGAAGCTCCTTGATACGATCTGAGAAGTCGCAGCGGGAGTAACCAAGAGGGCGGTAACCAGGAGAGCCCCAACAAACTGCACCATGCTTACCACTACTATGGCAGTGACTACGCTGAATGTCCTACCTATTCTCCTAACAGGGATGCCCTGGATCTGCACGGAAATCGGGTCGATTGCCGTTGCCAGCAAGACATGGCGGAAAGTTCCTAGGAACCCCATAGAGAAAATGCTCATCAAGACAATGATTTCGAAGCTTTCATCATAGATAAGCAGGATATTTCCAAACAAATAACCCTCCACAGTATGGGTGATTCCACCCCCCCAATAAGACAGACCAAACAGTCCCAATGCCAGCACCCCTGTCGAGAAAATCGCAATCGCTGCATCCCCTGTCAGTATTCCCCTGGACTGCAACTCGTGGATTAGCAGTGATGAAATCACACTGAAGAACAATGCATACCAAAGAGGAGATGCGGCGCCCAGTACGAGCCCTACTGCAACCCCGCCGAATGTGACATGGGCCAAGCCATCACCCATCAATGCGAGATTCCTAATCAATAGGAATGAGCCTAGATATGCAGCTACCATCGTTACCAACAAGGCAGCAACGAACGCATTTTGGAAGAGTGGTACTGTGAAGAAAGAGGGAAAAATCTCCCCTGGAACATGTGGGGCTATGCGTTCCAATATCGGGGATATTAGAGACATTAGTTCAGCACCGACTCCCATATTAATGATCCACATCTTCCATCATCCTCATCTATTATTGGTGCTCATGACTATGGTCGTCATGGACGTGTATTATCCCTCTCAATCCAGCGAGAGAGGAAAAGTCAGGGACCTCATCTGACGGCCCATCGAATCTAACGCTCCCTTCAAGGTAGACGATTCGATGAGCCGCCTGTGTTATTGTGGTCAAATCGTGAGAAACCATCAGCACTGTCATATTTTCTTTGTGGCACAGGTCATCTAACAATTTCAGCAGAGAATTCCTCGAGGGCAGATCCACCCCTACCAGAGGCTCATCCAAGAGTAGGAAATCGGCTTCAGATGCCAGTGCTCTAGCGATTACTGAACGTTGAAGTTGACCTCCCGATAGTCTTCTTACGTCAGTATCCGCCTTATCGACGAGTCCGACCATTTCCAATGCCCTGTTAACTCGCGCATTCCTTTCTGAGTTGCCCAGAATGAACATATTCTGCGGATTTAGAGTACCCAATCTAACCAGTTCTCTCACAGTGATTCGAATATTGCTAGACAGGTTTGAAGCGGCTTGTGGCACCCACCCTATTCTTCCATGATCAGAGTTCGAGAAACGCTCTTTTCCGTATACTCGGACTATGCCACCCGTGTTGGGGACAGGTTCCAGAAGCCCCAGGATGGTCAGAAGAAGTGTCGTTTTACCGCTCCCATTCGGGCCGACCAATCCTACGAACTCGCCCTTTCTGATTTCGAGGTCCACATCTTGGATCACTATTTCGCCAGAACGCGCTACAGATAGGTCACTAATCTGCAGGAGGGGGGTCGTCGACTCCACTCCTTTTGCAGAACCCAGCCCCATCTCAAGCATCTCTCCTAGAAGCTCTCGAGAGGATGGCCCTCAAGAGGGACCTTCTCAATCCCCCTAGCAACCTAGGCCAGTTTTCAGACCCTCGAGGTTCTTCCTCATCAACGAAAGATAATCATCGTCACTATCGATAGGCGGTAGTTCCATGGTATAGAGAGTCTTAACCTCAAGTCCACTGGTCTGTTCCACTATTGCGGCAACTGCATTTGGAGAGGTGTACTCTTCTACGAAGAATACTGTGATGCCCTCTTCCTCGATTTTTTCTATTACCTCGAGAATGTCGGCAGCCGATGGCTCTCCTTCTGGATCCAGGCCGTGGACAGTTACAAATTCCAAACCGTATCTCTTAGCCATGTAAGCATAGGCGTTGTGATTGGCAGCAACTGTGGTCCCCGTACAGGTGCTCGTCGAACCGAATGCGGCGTCGAAGTCTGAATGCAGGGAATCCAACTGTTCCACGAATGCCGCGGCGTTCTCTGTGAAAGCAGCCTCCCCGCTTGGGAATGCTACTATTAGGGCATCTAGTACAATGCCGATTTGCTCCTTGTATGAAAGCGGGTCCAGCCAGCTGTGTGGATCAAAGTCGAATGCTTCGCCTTCACCAGCGACAATCTCCTGTTCCGAGTGGCCTTCTGTCCACATATGGCCTGCAGCCTCGCAATCAGCCTCGTTGGATTCGTAGTTCTCGTGGGTTGTTGTGTTGTGGCAACCTCCTTCTCCTTCGTGATCGCCATGATCATCATCCTCGATCCACATGTGGCCTGCAGCCTCGCAATCAGCCTCGTTTGATTCGTAGTTCTCGTGGGTTGTTAGGTTGTGGCAGACTCCTTCGTGGTGGTCATCTTGACCGCCAGGCCCGCTGTTCCCAGCCACCCACATCAATCCGGCTCCCTCGCAATCCGCTTGATTTTGATAGGACATGTTGACTGTATGAGTGCTGATGTCGTAGCAAACCATAGCAGAATCGTCACCGTGGTCACCGTGGTCACCGTGGTCACCGTGGTCACCGTGGTCACCGTGGCCACCCTCACCCATTAGAATGAAGAATTCCACGCCCATGGGCAGAGCGAAACCGTAATCCCCCTCTTCCTCTATGTGAATAGTAGCATAACCAACGGGGCCATCATGCTCGTCGTGCTCTTCGTGGTCATCTCCCATAAGCTCGAGGAATGCGGATAGTTCTGACATGTTCAGTAGTTGGTTACCATCGGTATCTGACATGTTGAACATCTCCATGAGGACTTCCTCCTCATCGTGGTGCTCGTCATGGTCGCCATGGTCATCGTGATCGTCGTGATCATCCTCAGTCCCGTTATCCTCGTCGTGCTCGTCGTGGTCATCATGGTCGTCATCCTCGATAATCCATCCATTCCAGAACTCATCCCAAGAGATGTTACTGTCGTTGTTCGCGTCGAAATGCTCCATGACCGTTCCTGGCGTCATTTCGACGTAATCTTCCTCGAACTCCTCTACAAGTTCCATGAAGGTCATCAGTTCTGACATGTCCAGTAGTTGGTTCCCATCGACATCTGACATGTTGAACATCTCCATGAGGACTTCCTCCTCATCGTGGTGATCGTCATGGTCGTCATGGTCATCGTGATCGTCGTGATCATCCTCAGTCCCGTTTTCCTCATCGTGATCGTCGTGATCATCATGGTCGTCATCCTCTGCAGTCCAAGCGGCCCAGATTTCATCCCATGAGAGATTGCTGTCATTGTTAGTGTCAAAGCTCTCCATGGCCTCTTCTGCAGTCATGTGATCATCGTGGTCATCGTGATCGCCATGATCACCATGGTCATCGTGGTCGTCGTGACCGTCATCGTGATCGCCATGATCACCATGGTCATCGTGGTCGTCGTGACCGTCATCGTGGTCATCGTGGTCATCGTGACCGTGCGCATCGGCTCCTTCCTGGGCGATAGGCTCTATTGGATTACCAGCAGAGTCATGCAGGTAATGTTGGTCACGCTCAAATTCCGTTGGTACGTGCTGAGCATACATTGCAAGCCCAGAAATTCCAGCCGTATCAATCGTGAAGGTAGAGTCGTCACCCGATCCGACGTGCAGCTCGAAGCATGAACCCGCTGAATCAATTGAGGACATCATCTCGCCATCTTCCACAATTGTGCATGAATCTCCTTCGATCAAGGCCTCTACTCCATCTTCTAATGTGTGCATTGTTGCCTCAGTAGGGGTGTCAGTCGGGATTAGGACCAGGCGCATAGTAGGGTCGGCGTATGCTCCGTCAACTTTCTGCATCGACCATGTGTGGGTAGAATCGCTCATCGAGAACATTCCAGCCCACTCGAATGGTCCAGCACCGTGACCGTGGTCATGGTGGTGATGGGCATGCCCACCAGGCATCTGCAGAGCTACCATGTTGAAATCGTGCATGTCCTCCGATTCGAATTCTATTACGTGCTCTCCCTCTTCCAGGTGGAAGATCATGATAACTGTCCCTGTTGGGCATCCTGCAGGGTTCTCAATCGTCTGTTCGGCAGCAGCATGATTGTGCCCGTCATGGTGATCGTCGTGATCGTCGTGATCGTCGTGATCGTCGTGATCGTCGTGAGCGTCATCGTGGTCGTCGTGACCGTCATCGTGGTCGTCGTGACCGTCATCGTGGTCATCGTGGTCGTCGTGACCGTCATCGTGGTCGTCGTGATCCTCCTCATCACCTTCGGGGATCGTCAACGAATGTGCCACGCGCTCTGCATGAATCTCCACCTCTCCAGCGTGTGACTCCTCGTCCGCAAGCATGACTGCTTCGTAGGGGCCCTCCGACAGTGTCTCACACAGGTCTTCGATCAATATGGACCCGTAGTCCAATGAGACCTCTCCTGAGGGCATTGCATGGGTCTGGATTGCGGTCGGCGCATCGTTACCCAGGGCATCCATTGTCACCTCGACCCATGGTTCCAGGTTCAATCCGTGATAGAAGAACAGGTCTGCATCCATGAATGCCACGTAGTCGGCCACTGTTGGCTCGAAGTCGTGAAGAGGAACGTTCTCTGGGATGAGCATCTGCACGTTTAGGTGCTCGCCTCCTACTGCGGATACTAGTTGCTCTACGTGATAAGTCGAAACCAGAACATCTCCGAGAATCTGCACCTCTGCAGTCCCGTTATCCGATGTGGTTCCATTTTCCACCGCGGTGTTGTTTTCGTCCATCGAATCATCAATCACGTCTTCGATCAAGTCCTCGACTTCCTCCACCGATTCGTCCTCGAGACATCCTGCGACGCTCGAGAAAACCAGTAACAGGCTCGCCAAAATTGCCATTCTGCTGTTGTTCATGCGTCGCGCCGGACAATAATATATATTTAATCTAGTCTATTAATTAGGTTATTGAAAATTATTATTAGTGGTGAGCAGTTGCCGGGTTTATGACCCAGATAATATCATTCAGCGCAGACACAGATTTCGCTAAAGATCTAGACAATATGATTTCCAAGTCCGGCTACAGCAATCGAAGCCGTTTCATTCGAGATGCATCGCTATTCTACGCTGAGATGCAGCAGAGAGGGGACTTGGAGAATATGGATGGGGAACTGACAATCGAGGGGCATCTGGTCGTCTATTACCAGCATGACCATGGAGATAGTCAGAGGCTTTTGGACCTGCGGCACTCCGAACTAATCGAAGTGGCATCATACAGCCATAGCAGTCTCAAGCACAGTCACTCGTGCGTGGACGTTCTTCAGGTAAAGGGCAAAGCGGCTAACATCAGGTCCGTGATATCCCGCCTCAATAATACTCCTCACGTGGACAAGGTTTCTTTCATCATCGCTCCGATGCGTGAGGATGGATGCTGCTAATCGTTTTTCGGGTATCGATTACAACGAGGCATTCAAGGTGATGCTCCTTGACCGACCGTCGTGGAAATCCCCCCAGAGCTCAAATCCATGCTTGGTGGAGGCTTGGGTCCGACCAAGCAGAAGGCCGCTCGTCTGGTAGTTGATCTGGCATCTACTGCTGGAGCTTCAGAGTTCATCCGGGTAGACAACGCCCACGTCTCCGGAGTGAGCGTGATCACCGGGGGACATGGCCTCCGGAGGTTCCTCTCGGATCTCTCTGGAGATCCCAAGGGGGTGGTATCGATACCCACGACACTGAACTCGGCAGGCTGCGACCATGAGAAGATGGATGAGATGGGGATAGATTACCCTGACTTCCTTGAGCAGCAGTTCGAGATAGTCCAAGCATACTCAGAGCTTGGCATAGAGGCCACTCTTTCCTGCACTCCCTATGACAGGGGAATAGAGAGCCCGGAAGGCATCGGATCTTGGGCAGAGTCCAACGCAGTATGCTTCTCTAACTCCTACACTTCCCTGGTAACCAACAGAGAATCCGGGCTATCGGCCCTAGCCACAGCCCTAACCGGATGGGCCCCAAAGTGGGGTTTGCATATGGAGTCAAACAGGAGACCGAATATCTTGGTTAACGTCGAAGCAAAGATGTCCAACGTCACCGATTGGAGCATCCTCGGGGATTGGATAGGGAAGCAGATAATGCCTACCTGGGATCTTCCGTGGGGACCCATGCCAAGGTTCGTGGGCCTCCCTCGGGCGAACTTCGAGATGCAGAAGGCGCTGACTGCCTCAGCAGCCAATTATGGCTGCCCGATGCTCTGGGCCGATGGGATCACTCCGGATGCCCCTCTCGTCGAAGAATTCCAGGGTGAGCTCAATTTCACAGATGAAGATCTAGGGAGGAGGTATCGCGAACTATCTCCCAAGGGGAAGGTGGATTTGGTCGTGATTGGTTGCCCGCAGGCAAGCGTAGGTGAGGCAAGGGAGACTGCAGCAGCTATCAGGGCGAGGATGGAGCTCGGAGAGGCGATACCCAATCACAGACTATGGCTCTTCATGAGTTCCCACAATTACGATCTGATTTCATTAGACGGAACTCTAGACATACTGGAGGAGGCCGGTGCTTTGGTTCTGAGGGACACATGCCCGGAGGTGACTCCGTACAACCGTTCCAAGTACAACCACCTACTCACCAACTCTCTCAAGGCGGAGCACTACCTGACTAGCGGCCTGAACCGCATTCCCACTAGCGTAGCACCCATCATGGAATGCGTGGCTCACGCCTTCGACGACTCTCTAATTGACGCCCCGCGCCCCGAATTAGGAAGTCAACATGCATCTCCCATGCATACGGCAAAGACACTCCAGGAATCTCCATTCTCCACCACTGGAAAGGGAATTCCAAGCCAGTCTGAGTGGGAAGTCTCCGGGAGGGCCCTAGTGACGGACGTCCCAATTACATATCTGGGATACGTGAACAGGGATACTGGGGTTATCGAGGAACCCGGACACCCACTCGACGGCATCCCAATCCGGGACACGGTCCTAATCTACCCCAAGGGCTCTGGGTCAACCGTAGCACCATTTGTGCTGATGGGCCTGATATACACAGGATTCGGGCCCAAAGCAATATTGAACAGAGACGTTTGCCCACTCACCCTTCCGGCAGCATCACTGTTGGGAGTCCCTTACGCGCATGGCTTCGAGGAGGATCCAACATTGGGGGTGAACACCGGAGACGAGGTTTCTCTGGACCTTTCATCCGGGATAGTTTCCCTGAAGGTGGAATCTAGGCATACCGAGGTTTGATGGCATCCACTCCGTGCAAGGTCCATGGCAGCGCGTCCCGATCCGGAACCATGCAGGGAACAAGACCTCGGCCTGTTCGAGATAACACAGAGGGACGGCGCTGCAAGAATCGGCAAGCTACACACCAAACACGGCATGGTCACCACTCCTATGCTGCTTCCAGTGATCAATCCAAATCTGCGAACTATCGAACCAAGGGAGATGTGGGACAAGTATGGGATCGAGGCCCTGATAACCAACTCATACGTTATCTGGAAGCATGAGGATCTGAAATCTCAGGCACTCTCGAATGGGATCCACTCATTGCTGGACTTCCCAGGCGCAGTGGTAACTGACTCAGGAACATTCCAGTCATATGTCTACGGAGACGTAGAGGTTGGCCCAGAAGAGATAGTGTCCTTCCAGAGGGATATGGGCGTGGATGTAGGAACGATGCTCGATGTATTCGGAAGGCCCGACATGTCCAGAGATGAGTTGGAACACGCAGTTTCTGAGACCGCCAATCGTTCGGAGATCTCACTTTCCGCAGCAGGCCCAGACATGCAACTCAACGGGCCGATACAAGGTGGCACTCACGCAGATCTCAGGGACGAGGCATCTCTTCTGATGGGTTCAGTAGACGTAGACGGGAAGGGATTCTCCATCCATCCGATAGGAGGCATCGTACCGCTAATGGAACAACAGAGGTACAGGGAACTGTTCGAGATCCTACTGGCCTCCAAGGCTTCACTGCCCCCTGACAGGCCAGTTCACTTCTTCGGTTGCGGCCACCCGCTCCTTTTCCCTATGTCAATAGCCCTGGGGGTGGACATCTTCGATAGCGCCGCCTATGCGATTTTCGCCAGAGACGACAGACTCCTGACCCCTGAGGGCACTGTAAAACTAGACGATTTGGAGGAGTGGCCGTTCCACTCACATGCCCTTTATGCGGAGACTCCGAAAAGTATCAGAGCCATGCCTCATGATGATCGTTCTAGAATTCTGGCCGAGCATAATCTCGAGGTTACTCAGGCCGAGCTAGCAAAGTGCAGAGAAGCAGTAAGGAAGGGCACAATATGGGAGCTGGCAGAGAGGAGGAGCCACGCCTCCCCTTATCTGAGGGAGGCCTTCGTGTGGCTGCAGGAACAACTGGACGACCCCGATGACGGACCAGTCGGGGAGTCAGTGCTACGGATGATAGCATCCAGCAACCCTCTCAGGAGTGGTGGAGAGCAGCTTGGAGAGGAAATCGAGTACAGGCCGCACATCCTCCATATTCAGGCTCTTCTAGCCACTAGATGGAGGGTCCCGGGATCATGGTGGGACTCCACTACTGGCCCGGCAGAGGGAGTACTCCTGCTAGAGGGGACCTCTCCTCCTTGGCGTAACAAGAAGAGTGCTCTGATTGAGCACCTGTCTAGGGAACCGAGGACCGTGGTGATGATTTCCACGCCCATAGGACCCATACCATACTCTCTGGAGGATCTATCTCCATGGTGCCACCTTACTGGTCCAGATGGGATTTGGCAACCAATCTCCGATGAACATGAGATCAGTGATGCCCTTGATGAACTGGGCCTATCCCAACTTCCTCTAACAAGGATAACTCCTGAAGACGAGTTAGACGAGATTCCCGATTCAGAGGATATCAGAGACTGGCTCGATAGGTGTTCAATCGTGGACAAACTATCCGTTCTTTGCTCGATTCACCCATTGGATGCTTGTAAGATGACGGATGAGATGGCCTGTAGGAGGTCCAGAACGGATAGGGTCGTCAACGTAAGTTCTGGAGACTCACACATCTTATCCCCCAGACTGACAGATGGGGGAATCTCACTTACCGTCGAGGGGGCCTCGATAGCCAACGATCTGAATGCCTCACCAACCCCAGATTTCGGAAAAACGGAGGATGAATCAGATTTCCCAGGAATTCCAAGGGTGTGTATCGTTGACGATGCAATACCATTCGTTGGTAAGGGCAGGAATGTAATGCACGGTTACATCTCAGGCGCAGACTCACACATTATCCCCGGACAACCGTGTCTAGTCGTCGACTCGAAAGGGACACTAGTTGCGCATGGAACTCCGTTGACTTCCCATTTGGAGATGCAGTTCCTCAGGAAGGGAATCGCTGTCAAAGTCAGGGATGGGGCGATCAAGCAAGGCCAGTAAGGGAAACTTTCCGGGGATTCATTCAAGTGATTGTTGCACGACCAAGGCTCTACTCCCAGAGGGAGTCGGGGCTAGATAATGTCAGACGAAGAACTCTTCGGGGATACGCCGATTATCTCCACGAAGGGCCTTCGGAAGATGTATGGTCCTCACCTGGCATTGGACGACATCAATCTTGAGATCAGAAGGGGCGCAATAGGGATACTGGGGCCTAACGGTGCTGGGAAATCGACTCTTTTCAAGTGCCTACTCGGTCTCATAACGACTACTTCAGGAGAGGGGACCGTCCTCGGTCACGACATCAGGACACAGGGCGAGATGATCAGATCCAAGATAGGATACATGCCGGAGTACAACGCCCTTGATCCGAATCTCTTCGCAATCGATCAAGTCAGGTACTCGGGTGAGCTTCTCGGAATGAACTCTAAGCATGCTACTCAGAGAGCACACGAGGTCCTGGAGTACGTAGGCCTGAAGGACCAGAGGTACAGGAAGATAGAGACGTTCAGCACGGGGATGCTCCAAGCAACAAAGCTGGCATGCGCCCTGGTCCATGACCCAGACATACTGATCTGCGACGAGCCAACCAATGGATTGGACCAGAGGGCCCGCTCATTCATGTTGCAGACTCTGAACAGGACTGTGAGAGAAGGAAACAGATCGGTTCTGATGAGCAGTCATGTGATGGACGATGTTCAAGACCTATGCCAAAGCATAGTGATGATTCACAAGGGTAGAATCGTGGTCCAGAGAAGTATAGAGGAACTCGTAGAACAAGTCGACAAGGAGGTCGAGATGGTGATATGGGGAGGGGCTAGTAAGATGGAGGACGAGCTGAACTCGATGGGTCTAGAACTAAGGCGTCTAGGAAGGGTAATTCGAGTCAAGGTCACCAGTGAGGAAACGATCGACCAGATTCTCCAAGCGGCGGTTTCAGCAGGAGTCCAAGTTCGCCAGATGAAGGAATACGAACCAGACCTGGAAGACATATTCTTGCTTGTGATGGACAAGTTGGGCTCTCAGATTAAGGGAACTGGGGACCTGATGACTCCCGAGCACACAGGAGGAGTTTGATTGGCAAAGGAGCAAGTCGAACTCGAAGGCGGCACCACTAGGATGGAGGCGGCATTCGGATCCGGAGACGGAGACGATGAGGCTACGGCTGTAGTCGCCAGATCACAAGCTTCGTTAGGGCAGATCTTCGAGCAGAAGTACCGTCCGTGGGATGGTGAGCTAGGGCCCAGGTGGATGAGGAACTACGCTATTTTCAGACATCACGTGTATGGTGTGTTCACAGGAAAAGGACACAGGCAGTACCATCCAATGGTCAGACTGCTAATCCTGATTATCTTCCTAGCCTCACTCACTCCCATACCTATGCTATTCCTATCCTCATTTATCGGGGATCAGGGTGGCTTCTTCGAGAAAATGTGGGGAATCAATAGGTACAATCTTTGGGGCCAAGTTCTGGGTTATTTCCCGAGGAACCTGTGCATGTGGCCTCTCCTAACTGCCGTAGTAGTAGGGGGCATGATCTCCGATGACAGGCAGCATGGGACCAGCGCTATCTACTTCTCAAGGCCCATCTCTAGACTGGATTACACAGCGATGAAGTATCTGAGCGTAGCAGTAATTCTCGGATTCGTTATCGTCTTCTCCTACTTCGCATACTATACCAGTGCCATCGTGTTCAAGTCAGAGGGTTGGGCATACCTCGCGGATACTCTCCCGATCTTCCTTGGAGGGATGCTGGCTGGAATAATCCTAGTGATAACATACACCTCGATTGGATTGGCCCTCTCCAGCATCAGTCGGAGTCGCTTCTTCGCAGCAATCGGATTCCTGAGTATTATTTACGGTACCAAACTGGTCTCCCTGCTAGTCGAACTGCAGTTCGAAACCACGTTCATGTATGCCTTGAGCCCCTACGACTGCTTGGCTCACTTGGGCCAGTTTCTGCTAGGAATACCATCAAATTACGAACACCCAGTCTCCATATCTGCAGTCTCCATATTGGCCATGAACTCCTTGGCAGTCTGGCTCCTAGTTTCCAGAGTGACCTCGCTGGAGGTGACCAGAGAATGACGATGGAATCTCAGGAACCTCCAGCCGTATTGATTGATCAGGCCTCGAAGTGGTACGGCCAGGTAATCGGAATCAACGATCTGTCTCTGGCCATCGACGGTGGGGTAACAGGGGTTCTGGGGCCAAACGGTGCCGGAAAGTCGACTCTGTTCAAGCTCATGATGGGCCGGATAAAGCCCAGCCAGGGCTCCATCAGGCTCTTCGGCGTGGATCCCTGGACCAACACCTCCCCATACAGGAGGGTGGGCTACGTCAGTGAGTCCGAGAAGCTGTACGAGTGGATGACTGCATTGGACTTCGTCTCGACTCTGGCCAGGCTTCATGGGATGACTAGGGAGGAAGCCACGGAAAGGTCGTCTCACGTGCTGGACTTCGTAGGGCTATCAGATGTGATGCACAAGGAGCTCGGAAAGTTCAGCAAGGGAATGAGGCAGAGGGTCAAGATTGCCCATGCGCTCGTGCATGATCCAGACTTGATCATTCTGGATGAACCCCTCCATGGGTGCGACCCATTGGCGAGGACAAGCATAATGAGCGTAATCCGTGAAATGGGCGAGCAGGGTAAGACCATCCTAGTTTCAAGCCATATTCTAGAGGAGATAGAGAGGATTACTGAGCAGATAGTAATCCTGCATAACGGCCGATTACTCGCAATAGGGAACCTGCACGCCATTCGTGACCTACTCGACAAGCACCCACATAGGATACTCATCAATTGCGAGGATCCAAGGAGTCTGGCGGGCCTATTCATAGAAGAAGATCCGATATTCGGAGTCAGATTTCCCAGAGAAGGGCAACTAGAAATCCACACCAACAACCTATCCGCAGCTCACTCGCTCCTACCGTCCATAGTAGTGAAATCAAATCAGAAGATATCCAGCATCGAGAATCCGGATGATAATCTGGAGTCTCTACTCAACTATCTAATCAAGGAGGGCCAATGATGGACAAGAAGGGCCTAGACCTTTCCGATACAGTTTGGACAAGGCTCGACCGCAAGGCGGGAGCAATAGTGGAGTTAACAATGAGGCAACTCCGGCACAGGATCTCCACATGGGTGGTATTGGGCGTGGGCGCTCTACTGATGGCACTGCTCCTCTCCTTCTACGTAGACTCCGTCAGGGAGTCTTTCGAACCCATAGACAACGATGGGGACAGCGAGGACAATGATGGTGATGGGTACCCGATGGGGCAGGAGAGAAAGTACGGAACTCCTGATTGGGATCCCAACGTTTTCCCCGGGGCAAGCATCTTCATTCCCGAGAGTGACATAGACTGGAACGATGCTGAAAGGTCGTTCTCCGCTAACAAGTCGTGGGAGGGAAGAGCATTCTTCGAGGCTCGGTGGATAGATCTGGAGTACAGCGGAGAGTGGTGGGACACCCACATCGAGTGGAACCCCGACGCGTCAGGAGTCCCCGATCTTACCGATTGCTCAGAATGGGAGTTGGAGGAGATTTACGAGACCATATGGAGGGATGCGTGCGACCTCGGGGACCAAGACGGTAACGGCCTGACAACATACTACGTCTCAGGCAAGTGGGGTGGAGATGGAGAAGTCATAGTGCCTGATGGGATGTACCTTTCTTGGGGGTACTGGACAGAGGAGGTGTACGTGGAACCAGAACCTCCGGAGATGTACATCAACGAGGACGGAATAGACTGCTTCAACGGCCTCTCCCTTCGAGGAGAGGGCTGGGAGGAGAGTAGGGTTGACTGCCCATCAGAAGTGAAACTTGGCGGGAGCCACGGATTCGATGATGACGGCGACTGCCTTGCTATGAACGACGGACTTGGTGATGACGATAACGGCAATGGAATCCGCTGCGATGTACAGTGGGTGGCGCCCAACGGAGTGGTCACCGATATCCGGTCCGACGATCTTGTCGATGAGGACCCAGATGAGCAGGAGTACATCGGAGAACTAGGCCACAGGACATTCGTAATAGCAGTCGGAAAGATGGCCTTCGTTATCCTCCTAGGCTTGTTCATCCCTCTGTTCCTCTCCCTTGGATTGGTGAGGGACGAGACAGAGAACGGGACACTCCATCTTCTACTATCGAAACCCATCCATCGTGCTGAGTTCATCGTTTACAGGTTGATGGGTTATCTGGCAATTGCGGGTACCTATGTCATTGCACTCTCCCTTGTTGTGGGACTAATCGCCTCGTTGCTGGGTCCTGGCGATCAGATCATTAGACTCTCGGATTTACCGGTATGGCTAGGGATAGGATTTGCAACGACACTAGTTCTTGCAGCATATGGTTCGATCTTCAACGCGATGGGGCTGATATCCCCCAAGTACGGAGTGTACCTTTGCATAGTGTTCGGGATTTGGGAGTTCATGATGGGGAGCTTCTCCATAGTGAATCCGAATTGGACGGTAGCGAGCATATCCATCTCGCATTGGGCCCTGCAGATGATAGATGCTATGGTGCTTCTAGCATGGCCGGATACAATCCAATGGGCCGAGATGGACAACGCGTTCGGGATTGACTCGGGCCTCTCTGTCTTCTGGCAGCCTCCCGTACATACGCTAGGGACAGCATCAGCGGGAGTGGCATTGCTCAACAGCGTCCTAGTCCTTCTGATAGTCTCCGTTGCTTGGATATTCATAGCAAAGTCAGTCTTTAGCAGAAGAGAGATAATGTGATTGAGATGCAGGATAGCCCAATCAAGTTCGAAGGAGACTTCTCATCACTGTGGCGACTAGATGTCATGCCTCCCATCTACGGTCTTTCCTGGTGGTGGTACTGGGTCCTGATTCTGGTTCCGGATCCTGACAAACCCAGCAGGTCTAGGCAGCTGATGACCCTCTGGTCTACTAAGGAGACCAAGGCAGTTCGGGTCAGCGGTCACTGGTGGGAGCCAGGTTCTAGGATGTACAAGGATGAGCATGGCGGTTTCGTAATCCCTGGGATGGTATGCGCGTGGTGGTACGATGGCGAGACAATGCACGAACCACTCACAATGCGAGAATGTCGAATGGCTGTCGTTGGCGATACTCACCCATTGTGGCCCGGAAAGGGGGATGGGCTCGGAGCAGGCGCAGTAATCCCGATAGAGAGAGAGGACCTTTCCATGGGGATGTCCCCAGGAAACGAGTCCATGTGGGTAAGTCTTTCGAGTGACAGGGAAGCTAGGTCACGGGGAGCGCCTTCTTCTTTCGAAGCGCAACTAACGCCATGGTGGGGCCCTCCGAGCGAACTCACATACAGGAATAACGAGATAGCACTTGGTATGGGTTACGACATACTAAGGCTACAGGGCATGAAGTCTAGATTGGTCGTAGATGGGGAGGAAATGGAGGGGACGGCCTACTTCCAGAAGGTCACAGTCCAGGCCCCATCAGTACCCTGGTTCTGGGGCATGGTCCACTTTGATGACGGATCATACTTGGATTGGTTCATGCCGCACTTGACCCCACTATCCACAACCAAGGATGACAAGCCTTGGAGGAAGAGGGACGCAGTTAGAATCCCTCTGAAAAGAGCCGGAATTTTCCATGATAGGAAGCGAGGCATGACACATGAGTTCGATAATTGTGAGGTTGAGGTCAGGAAATCTGATCAGGGTCTTTTGGATTCCGATGGAGATTTACTTCCAAACTTCAGAATTAAGGTCTGGAACGACTCTTCCAAGATCTCAATGGATATCAGGTCAGTTAGTCGCGCTAGGTGGACATTCGACCAACCAACTCGAATGGGCCTAGTTAGCCATCTGACCTACAACGAGTACCCATTCGAGGTGTTTAGATTAGAGATTGAGGATGAAGAAGGAACTAGGACCTTGTCAGACTATGATTGGATTCATGGGAATGCCGAGCACTCCTGGGGATTCTTACATTGACGAACTTGGATGGCAATCACTTAGAAACAATCATCGAAGCAGATAGCGCATGTCTGAGTTCGTTGAGCAGTTCAAGTCCAGCATCGATGCGGACTCTGCTCGTTCTGATTTCCCCGAGATCACGGATTCGGAGACTCCAATCTGGAGAGGGGGGCCAGCAACGTCTTCAATGGCCGACAAGTACATTCTCTCGATTATGGTTCTCCTGATCCATATTGCGTTCTTCCTTGGAGAACTGCTAGACACTCCGGAAGGGGAAGGGCAGGTCAACTTCGTCCTATCTGTGGTAATTTGGCTGATAGACACAACGGGAGTGATGGGGTTTGTCATATGCATGCTAATTCTTACCAAGATCAATCACTATGCAAATTTCTCCACTTCTGGAAAGTGGACAACATCCTGGCTTCTGATTTGCTGCATAATCCCACTATTGTGGAAACTAATGGATGTAGTGGAGTGGATAGGGGGTTTCTTTGACTCTGGCTTCTCGAGCCCTCTTCCAGCATGGAACTACTCTTGGTTCGCTCCATTGGGGCTTCTATCCTTCCTAGTAATGGTTTCACTTACAGTTCTGTACCAGAGATCTTTCCACTATGCCATTACAGACAAGAGGATACACATCAGACAGAGCTTCCTGTACTTCGAAACCAGTGCGCATGGGATTTCCTACCATAAAGTGGAGAATCTTAAGGCAGATCCAACAATACTGGGAAGGATCCTAGGGTTTGGCAATATACACGTGGTAACAGGTTCGGGAGTGGGCTTGCAGGTCGAATCTCTGGGTACTTCCGCAGGAGTTGCGCCCGAGATTATACAACCTCCCGGGGGTAAGATGAGAATTTTCTCATTCCTTCTTGGTTGGATAACTTTGCAGAGAGATAGAGCCGTAGAGGCCAGTGACCCGGCAGACTGCCTTTATGGGGTAAGGCGCCCAATGGACGTTTACCGATTGATTAACGAACTGATGGATGCCAATGTCGGACCAGCAGTTGAATAATTGAAGGCCGAAGTGAAATCAAGAACCCAACATTCCGCACCGTTCATAACCCTGAGTCCTCCCACAGACACTGAGACATATGTCGAACGAGGAAACAATAACTAAGGCGGCTCAATGCATTACTCAGGGAGATTTCATGGGAGCCATGGAAATCTTCGAGGCACACATCAACTCCAACAGAGACGACCCTGCAGGTTACCATGGATGGGCCGAATCCGCACTATTCGAGATACAAGAGAACGGGAACTTTGACGAGAAGGGCAATGACCGGATAAACGAGGGACAGGTTGCAGCCTACTTCAAGAAAGCAGCCGCACTAGATGCAGAGAGCACAGAGTATCAGGCTGCCTATGCGAATGCACTGATTGAGTTCGATAGGATTCCAATGGCAATTCGCGAACTGAGGAAACTCAAGGATCTAGGCGATTCATCTGACGATTTCGATGTCACTCAGGATCTATACCAGGCAGCGAAAATGCTCATCGATAACATCGATTTCAAGACCAACTTCGATAGAAGTGAGGGCTTCGCAAAGCAGTTCCTTCCAGTAGCAGTCGAGTTCGCTCTCCTTGGAATGGGCTTCGCTTCCGCTGAGGAAGCCCTGGAGTACCTCCAGACCGAGTAGGGGTGAACGATTGAGCGACCGATTTATGGTCGCCCTAGGCTATCATGGAAGCTCATTCCACGGATCACAGATCCAGCCAGATGTTGGAACCGTCGAGGGTTCCATGAGGGATGCCCTGAGAAGACTAACTTGGTGGTCAGAGGGTTGCTTGGAGATGTCCAGCAGAACAGATTCTGGGGTAAGCGTTAGGGCTAATCTAGCCAGAATAGATCTTCCCAGATCAGTCTCCTCCAATACAAGCAATGACTCAATAGTACGAGCCCTAAACGACCACCTTCCTGTAGGTGCAGTTGCAATTTCAGCAAATCGTGCACCCTCCACTTCCAAGGTTAGGTATGCGGAATCACGAAGCTACCTATATCGCTTGGAGACGATAGAGGAATGGCCTTCCGAATGCGAAAACGATGCGATTTCAGCAGCCTGCGCTTTGGTCGAGGGCCAGCACGACTTCACAAACCTCTCTAGATTGGAATCCGGCACAGATCCGATCAGAACAGTAGACCGCTGCATTCCGTGGACTTCTGATGACGGGAGACTGATAGGATTCTCCATTCAGGCAAAGTCATTCATCTGGAACCAAGTCAGAAGGATTGCATCAGCATTCGCAGGAATAGCATCTGGTAGGATATCTATCCCGGATCTGGAATCCGCACTAAACTCCCCCAAAGTTAGTGTGGACTTGGGCAGGGCTCCATCCGAGGGACTCGTTCTTTGGGACATATCTCACAAGGACTTCGACTCTCCTTTCTCCAGCGAACTGCCAATCTCCACTACATTCTCTGTTAGGCCCAGCGACTCCCGAGAGTACCGGAGATGGCTTTCACTATCAAAATATGAAATGGGATTACTATTGGAGAGGGAGTGGATGTCCAGGCTCAATTGAGCTTAATTTCCACTTCTTCACCATCTGAGCAGGGTAGAGTTTCACGAAGGAAGGCCCCAGAAATCACCTCTGCGGTACTGGTGTGCCTGGTTAGGTCGGGAACTAGGATGGCACATTCCTCCCATTTACCCCCTGCTCTACGAATCCTTCCCTTGAATGCCGTTGCTCCACCGAAGGACTTCCCGTCCCTTTCGAAACCCTCGATCCTGTGGGCTTCAATCGAATCGGCGGGAACCCCCTCCTCCAATCCGGCTAACACCCTCAATTGGAGGAATGCATCCATGCTATCTCCCTCAACGTCCACATTCAGGGTACCTGGCCAAGCACCTACTCCCAGGACTCCCTTGAATTGCGATTGGTAGTGCTTCTGGAACATGAATACGTGAGCCCTCCCTAGCCCACTGCTCACCTTCCCGCTGACTCGCATGAATCCGGGCTATGCTGGCGACTCATAATATTCCGCTTAGAATTACAAAACAAATGTAGACCCTTGTTCGCCAATTGACCAACCCAGTGCTACCAACTCCCGATATTCAGCAGAGCAGCAGTCTATTACTGGATTTGTGTGGTTAAGATGGAAGAAAATCACCTCTGGATCCTCATCTTCCCTTCTCCCCAGCCTTCCTATTGTTTCGGAAATGGGCGGGTGTGGGATTTGGGAAATATCTCTGCCCCCCAACTCGTCTCCGCTCCAGAAGGTCCCATCAATAAGTGCGAAATCTACCTCGAGTGAGTTCAGCCAATCTCTGATGCTATTCTGTCCGGCCATATCTAGCGTCCCCGTCCAGTCATCGTGATCTGGGAGGAATAGTAGGGAGGAACTCGGCCCGATTATCTTGATGGCATGTGTATCCGAGAACTCGTCTCGATGAGGTACCGGTATGAACTCGAATTGGAAACCACATTGTCTAGAGGGAGAAAAAGACTCACCGCTCTCTATATTATTTGCTTCAAAGGGAGAAATCAAACCTCTTTTTCGAATGAAATCTATGACGCTCTTGCTTGCAAACAGACTGATTCCGCTAGATCCCATTACTTCCTTTCCGAATTGCCCCAATCCGTCTATATGTCCTAGATGGGCATGAGTGAGGCTTACAGTTTCGGGAACGACGGTGTCGCCCATCCCCAGAGACCTGGCGGCTATCCCAAGTTGCTGAGGAAGAGCTCTGGATGCTTCGATGAGGTGGAGGCTTCCATCCGAGCCAATTACCAAGCAGCATGCTGGGTGCAGGGCCTTGGATGGGTCGCTCAGTGCAGCAATGCACCTATCGCACCCGCATCCTGCCTGGGGCACCCCTCCATCCTGGGCGGTCCCGACCAATACTACTCTCACTTCATCCGGTACCACAGGCTGCGATGGAATGCTTCACATCAATTCTCTCTTGGAGAAATCGTCCTCGGATTAATCAAAAACTAGAGTGCCTTCAGAGGGCTATGCCAGTAGATATGTCATGGATGAGGGACCGGTATTCGGAACTCCGGGACCAGGGACTGGACTGGAATCCGCCCACACTGGAGGCTGCAAGTGAGCCGAGGTGCACAATTGATGGCAGGGAGATGATCATGCTATCGGCAAATAACTACCTCAACCTCACCACTCACCCCAGAGTGGTCGAGGCTGCAGTGGAGGCAACTAGGAAGTACGGTGCGGGGTCCGGATCCGTGAGAGCAATTGCCGGAACAATGGACCTTCATCTCGAAGCAGAAAGGACCTGTGCCGAATTCAAGGAAGTAGAGGCGTCACTGATTTACTCAGCGGGGTATACCGCGAACGTCGGGCTCATCCCTACTCTGGTAAGGGGGCCACAAGACGTAATCATCTCAGATGAGCTGAATCATGGGTCAATAATCGATGGGGTTAGGCTGACAAAGGCATCAAGGGCGGTTTATCCTCACAACGACATGGAAGCTCTGGAGAGGGTCCTCAGGGAGAAAGAGGACTCGGAAAGGAAACTGATCATCACCGATGGGGTATTCAGCATGGATGGCGATATCGCCCCTCTTGACGAGATTGCCGATCTCGCAGAGGAATTCGGTGCTATGACATTCGTCGATGACTGTCACGGGGAGGGGGTTCTTGGAGGAGGTAGGGGGATAGTATCGCACTTCGGTCTCCAAGGCAGGGTCACCTTCGAGGTAGGGTCCTTCTCCAAGGCCCTCGGAGTACAAGGGGGCATCCTTGCTGGAAGCGATGACGTCAGGACACACGCACTCAATCACAGCAGGTCATGGCTACTCTCTGGAAGCCAGCCACCGGGCGTCGCAGCCGCTCAGAAGGCTGCAATCGAGGTCCTTATGTCCGAGCCTGAGCACGTCAGGAGGCTTTGGGAGAACACCACATACTTCCGAGACGAACTAGAGTCCATGGGTTTCGATACCGGGGTCAGCGAGACTCCCATTGTACCCGTTATGTGCGGAGAGAGCAGGAAAGCCCAGGAACTCTCGTCCCTGATGAGGGATGAGGGAGTGATGGTGGGAGCAATAGTGTTCCCAATGGTTGCGCGCGATAAGGCAAGAGTCAGGACTCAGATGTCAGCAGGACTGAGTCGCGATGAGTTGAACTCGGTCCTCGAATCATTCGACAGGTGTGGAAGAAAGATAGGCCTTATCTGATTCCTGTTATCAAATCGCCATGGTTTCCTCCAGATTCCTGTTTTATTGGCATAATGATATTGTCGGAGGGATTATGATGGGGTGTCTGTTACCCCTGATGTTGGTGAACACGTGAGTGACGAAGAAACCATCTTTTCCATTTCAGAAGGCCACTTGGATTCGGGCCTGCGAGGAATTCCAGTAGGAACCTGTCGGACATCCTATGTGGATACAATTGACGGTGTGCATTATGTTGGCTACCCTGTAGGTGACCTTGCTAACCTGGAGGAGGAGGACGTAATCTTCCTACTGATGCACAAGAGGTTGCCCGACTCCGATGAATCAGCAGAATTCCGCAAAGAACTAGCTTATCGAGGAGAGAGAATGCCAACCGGTGCCTTGCGGGTATTGGAGCACCTCACTCCGGGAAGCGGTCACCCCATGGATTGGCTGTCAATTGGGATAATGGCTATGGGTGCCGCTGAGACTACAGGCGACGTCAGAGTCGATTCGATGAATCTAATCGCCAGGATGCCCGAGTTGATGGCGAGGATTTTCTTACTCAGAGGTGGAAATCCTGAGAAGTTACGTCCGAGGAATACTGAGTTGGGCCTAGTGGAGAACTTCGTTCACATGCTAGGTGTGGATGCTGATGAGGCGGAGAGGATGAATAGAGTATTGAGATTCTTTTTCATCCTACACATGGATCACGGTGGGGGAAACCTCTCGACATTCTCAGGTAAGGCGGTAGCATCCGGATGGGCATCGGTTTACGCATCCCTGTCCAGTGCAATGAACGCTCTATCGGGACCACTTCATGGAAGAGCAAACCAGGCATGTCTGGAATTCATCCAGAGGATAGGGACGTCCGATCCGGATGAGATAGAGCAGTTCGTCCGAGCCGAGCTAGCGGCAAAGAGGCCAATCTATGGATTCGGTCACGGCGTTCTCAGGGCAGAGGACCCAAGAGCAAAACTGCTGATAGAATTGGGTTCTGAGGTATGCCCAGATGACGAGTACTACAAAATCGCAAAGGCGCTCAGGGAGGTCGTACCCCCGATTCTCAAGGAGCATCCCAAGATTAGCAACCCCTATCCCAACGTGGATCTAGCCAGTGGTAGCCTTCTCCACGCGATAGGGTTCAGAAAGCCAAACTACTACACCACCTTCTTCGGATGGGCCAGAGTAGCAGGAATCTGCGCCCAAATTCTCGATGAGCGAAATGCTAGGGGTGGAAGAGGCGTTCCAATTTACAGGCCGAAGTACATCGCGAAAGACCAACCACACAGAAGGCTAGACTGACTAAACGCTATGCCTGGACCCGGACCCCCTATGTCCAATAATTCGTGGACTGCCCCAAGGTAGGCCTCCTTCGGCGTATTCGGACCACCTCTCCGAATTTCCCGCCCACAGCATCCTACTGCCCTGCTCCTCTAGAATCCCCATCTTTCTGCCGACTTCGATCTCGTCCCACATCGGGAGGGAAGATGCAGCCTCTGCAATAACGTCCCCCCTCTCATCCGAGTTAGCCCGACAAATCCTTCTTCTCCACTCCTCATCGAGTGGCTGGCTACCTGGCCTTGGCCACCTAGGGGTGCCATCCGGCTTTTCGAATACTGTCGGATCCATATTGTCAGAAACCAGCGACACACCAGCATTCAGCAGAGCATCTTCATGCTTCAGCGGACAAGGCCAGACGAATGCCCCCATCCCCCTGCGTATCTCGAAGAATCTCTGTAGACCACGTCCATGTAGTCCTACTGGCTTTCCAGGATGGACGTATCTGGGCCAGCCCACTAGATAATGGAGGGCCATTCCGATCGATTCCATCCCCTCGTTGCGAAGACTGCTAGCAACCCCCTTCACAGTCGTCCTAGCAAAATTCGGAATCGCCATGACTCTTTTCAGCCTCCAGAACCTCCCCCAAGCCCTGATGTGGGGGACCAACCGAGTAACTGGGATCGACGAGTTAACCGTTCTGGCCGCCTCGCCAATCTTGGGCGAGAAGCAAGAAGCGAACACGGACCTTTCTGGCAGTTCAAGAGGCTCAAGTACAGTCTCGAGACTCCGAATCATCGATCCCAGATGACTAACAGTATCGATTTTGGTAGATGGGTGGGGTAGCTTGAATTCAATGTCCACAGTCTTCCCTCCTCTTTGCCAAGAATCCGTGAAATCTCGATTCGCGAGAAGTTCGTCCAATGTAGAAACTCCGACTGAACGGATGTAGTCACTAGGCAAATTCTCCACACATCGATCCAACATCGGACCCGGTCCCGGAACGAATTCGTCATGGAAGATGACGAACTCCCCGTCTCCATCCAATCTGAGGTCAAACTCGACCCCATCCGCGAACTCCATTCCGTGCAAGAGCCCCTCAATCGAGTTCTCGTCCGGCCTCTCCCACACGCCCATTGCTCCTGCGAGAAACAATCACTCCAAGAATACTGAGGATTGACCAATGGAGCCTTTACCCCTGTAGTTAGTGAGAAATATTACAGTCGGTGTTCGTAACAACACTAATACTCCTAGACTTCTACGAATCCTCGATTATTATGGCTGGAGAGACGTGGAAGAAAAAGGAAGTAAGGGGTTTCGCACTCTATGATTGGGCAAAGTCTGGCTTCGAAACAAGCATCACAGCCGGAGTCTTCCCTGGTTGGTTCGCAGCTCTGTTCGTCACCGCTAACGGACTTAATGTTGAGATTGCCAGTATAGAGATGAATGCTGACAACATCATGACCCTAACTGTTACTTTCGGGGCTATTATTGTAGCACTTCTAAGCCCGTCACTTGGAGTAATTGCAGATAGGAAGCCGATAAAGAAAAGAACTCTCAGACTGCTAACAAATCTAGGAATATTTTCAGTAGTGGTGATGGGGCTTGCTCCATTTCTGTCAGTTGATCTGAAATGGGTCTGTCTGCTAATTTTCTATGTCCTAGCTACTTGTTCAAACAACTTGGCTAGCGTATTCTACAACTCTCTATTGCCTCACATCGGGACCGAGGATGAGATGAACGAGATCTCCAACCTGGGCTTCGCAACGGGGTACGTTGGAGGTTGCGTTCTTCTGGTCATTCACCTGGGACTTCTACTGGGCTCGGGTTTTGCAGACTGGGCCTTCACAGCTTCCATGGTCACGACCGGACTCTGGTGGTATGGTTTCGCAATCTTCACCTTCAGGTGGATCCCAGAGCCAGAGGTAGAGAACCCCATGGAAGACCTCAGTTTCAGGGATAGCACGAAGCTTGCAGTTTCCGAGGTCATGTCAACACTGAAGGAGTACAAGAACTTCAGGACACTTTTCCTATACATCATCGCATACTTCCTATTCATAGATGGAATAAACAGCATCCAGACAGTAGGGGCAATTTACTTCGTCGTGACTCTTGGTTTGACCACATTTGACTTGATAGTGCTTGTTCTAGCACTCAACCTGTTCGCGGCCCCCATGGCGATAGTTTTCTCCAGAATCGCGGACAGGACGTCTACCCAGGGGACCTTACAGGTTGTACTCGTCATCGCTACTGTAGTGACTTTCTTGGGAGTGACGTTCGCCCCCCTTGAACTCGATGACCACGAGGATTTCGATATACAGTACGAATACACGGACGATGGCAAGTTACAGGTGAGAGTGAACAGCGGAATAACAGCATTAGTTCAAGATCCCGATGACCAAGAGCAGATTTGGGCTAGTGAATACTCCAATATTCTACCTTTGGAACAGGACACGAGCTCACCAGATGATATTCTTAGGTGGAAAATTACACATACAGATTCTGATACTCCCTACATCATAACCTTTGGAGATTCGCCCGTCACTCATGCTGACGTCGAAGACAGAATTTCCTCCTTAGTAGATGAGCTGAAGGACAGCAGATTCAGCATATCTTTCGTGGGTGGCAGTGAGGACATACAGATGACAGGCACCGACCACGTGACTAGCCTGGGCGATCAAGCATTGGATGGGGTGGCCATTGCAATGAGGGATTTGGTTTGGGCACCTCTAGGCGTCGCTATCGGTGTTCAGGCCCTTATCCTGGGTATGCTCTTCGGCTCTATCCAGGGCGCCTCCCAGGGACTCGCTAGGAGCCTGTTTGGGAAGATGGTCCCGGAGTCAAGATCGGCCGAGTTCTTCGGGTTCTTCGGATTCTTCGGAAGGGTTGGAAATGTAATCGGACCTCTCGTATACACCCTTTGCTCAATCTTCATTGGCTCCAAGGTGGGGATTCTGGCAATTGCTTTCATAATCCTCGCAGGGACACTCGTTCTATTCCGCGTAGACGTCGAAGACGGCATAAGGGTTGCAGAGGAGTACGAAGCCAGCGTCAATAAGGCTTAGTTTCACTGGCCCCTTAACGACTCGAGCTCCTCAATCACAGCTGCTTGCGTGATCCTTCCGCCCTTCTCCCTCAGCCTAGAGGCCACCAAATCAACCTCCTCGCCCACAGCTCCAGCTGTGACTGCCATGTTCCTGACATGCAGCTTCATGTGACCTGCTTGTATTCCCACAGTGGCCAGTGCACGCAGTGCTCCGAGGTTCTGGGCAAGCCCAGATGCCGCCATCACCTTGGCCAGCTCGTCCGCGCTCTCTACCCCTAGTAGTGCGACGTTCGCCTGCGCAGCGGGGTGGACCCTCACAGCCCCCCCAACCAGGCCAACTGCCATCGGGAGCTCGATCGACCCAACCAGATTGCCATCTTCGTCCTTAGACCATTTTGTCAGGGAGCCATACCTCCTCTCGTGAGAGGCATAGCTGTGTGCACCCGACTCTATCGCTCTCCAGTCCTGACCGCAGGCCAGGGCCACTGAGGAAATTGCATTCATGATGCCCTTGTTATGAGTTGTAGCCCTGAAGGGGTCCGCCTCAGCGAAGTGGTATGCCTGAATCACTCCCTCGATCACTTCTGCGCCCTTGGCGGCATCGTCTCCCCTGTCTGACATCTCCTCGGGAGTGAATACGGCACTGACCCTGGCAAGCCGTAGGACTGCCAGATTGCTGATTATCCTCAGTATAACTGTCCCACCGGTGATCTCCTCCACCTTTGGGGCAATGGTCTCTGCCATGGTGTTGACAGCATTCGCACCCATGGCATCCCTGCAGTCTACGTGAATGTGCACGATTACCATCGGTCCGGAGCCTGTTTCGATTACCCTGGCATCTAGGTCCCTGCAACCACCGCCGAACTTGACCAGTATCGGATCAACCTCGTTGCAACTAGCAACCAACTCTTCCTTGGATGAA
The DNA here is from genome assembly GCA_902573015.1 of uncultured Candidatus Poseidoniales archaeon. Taxonomy (GTDB): domain Archaea; phylum Thermoplasmatota; class Poseidoniia; order Poseidoniales; family Thalassarchaeaceae; genus UBA36. The sequence continues at coordinate 31,425 of CACGIE010000010.1, forward strand.
ATGATAGAGTCCCTTGCCCCTTGCGGGTCATCGCATCCCACGATCTGAATCTGACCGATCATCACTGGGTCATCGTTGTTAGACTTGAACCCCCCATTTGCTAGACACCTCTTGGCCATGTTGCTCGCTGCAGCTACGACACTAGGCTCCTCCAGCACGAACGGTATTGCGTAGTGCGAACCGTCTACAACGAAGTTCGTAGCTACACCTATTGGTAGGGAGTAAGTCCCTACGACGTTCTCGATCATCCTGTCTGCCGAATCCTCGTCCAACTCCCCTGTTTGAGCCCAGGCCTCGACCTGCTCCTCACTCAATTCAGCTATCTCTGCAAGCAGCTCCCTTCTCTCTGAAACTGATAGTTTGTAGAACCCTTCGATACGACTGTTCTCTATTGGCATAGTACTCAATCGGGGAGACATGGCAACGGGCTTCTAACCTTTTTCGAGCCGAAGGCACTCTAAAAAAGCGTTAATTTAGCCGTTAACGCTTCGTTAACGCTTCATTAAACCGTTAATTATGCGTTAATCCACTTTCTGTGAAACTTGATCACTGCTAATTAATTGCGAGACAAAGTCATTCGGATTTCCAAATTGACCCGTTAATTCCAACTTTTAGACCCGTAATTATGCGTGAATATTAAGAATCCCAGATGTACTTGCTCGTCTATGGTAGTGAGGGGGTTTTCATCATTGGATATCCCTACCCTTCGAGGCAACCCCTTCGACTCCAGGCCAATAGAGAGGAATCGCGCGGGCGAGATAGTAGGGCGGCAGGAAATTCTGATTCGGTGGAAGGAGCACATGCACTCCCAGTCCCCCCGGCTAATCCTACTGTCCGGAGAGAGGGGGTCGGGAAGGACTTCACTGATCAATGCCATTTCGTCACAGACCAACGAACGCTTCATCGGCACGTATTGGCATAGTGAGGATCCCCTAAATTGTGCTCTGGACGAACTCGCAATCACATTCTGTGGTTACGAGATTCCCCCAACCATGCACCAAAAGGTGGAGAGGGTGGTGGAGACTCTTGACTCCGGCTCAGGACCCCTCCCCCTCGTGGCACTGGACTACCCTGCTCATGTCGATGTCTCGTCATTCCTGCCATTGATTGTCCCCATCCTTCAGCGTCTCAGGGCACTGGTCATCATCTCTCTTTCCAATTCTCAGCTGGCTTCTCTGGATGAAGGAGTAAGGGAAGTCTTCGATGAATATGCCACTGTTGCTCCCTTCTCGAATGACCAGATACAAACTCTCTGCAATAGCAGAATAAGAAAAATGTCTCCGGAGAAGTGGAACATCAATGGGGAACTCCTGGAAGCCATCTCGTCTAGGACTGGTGGAAATGCAAGATCGGTGATCAGCCTTCTAAGGGATCTGGTTGATGAGAGGAGGAACATGGGCAAGGAGGGTACTCTCGAATCTCTAACTAGTTGGAACCCCCCAGAAATCAACGATATTGAGAAAATTCCCGTCGTCGAACCAATAGACAAGAATATTCTCGAGGAACCTGAAAATAGGGAAATACAGTCAGAAGAGAAGAGCAGTAAATCAGTTTTCGATTTCGAGCCGTTGGAGGATGAAGAGGAAATTGTACAAGATCCAACAGACGATGAAGATTGGGATGTAGAGCCCGATGACATGTGGGAAGAAGAGGAATCGGTGGATATCGATGAACTGCAAGAAGATGTAGAAGAACCCATACCCCCACAATTAGATGACGATCTTGGAAATACTTCAGATTGGTCAATGGATGATGGTACCGCGCTTTCCATGGAGGTCGGAACAGAACCTCCTCAGAGGGACTCAACTAGGGGTTTCTTTGGACTTGTTAGTAGATCTAGAATAACTAATGACGAAATGCCTACTGGACCAGACGACTCCGTTCCTGTACGGGATGCCGATGTAGAGAGTCCACCGCAATCATCTGAAAGCGTACAAAAGCCCCAACAAGATCCAGTTATTGATGAATATCGAATGTCTGTAAATACTGATGATCCTCGATCGGAGGAGAAACAGGTATTGTTCTCGGAGGGGGAGCTTTGGACTGTCGACTCAGAATTGGCGGATACTCTCCCAGAAATCCAAGAAGATGACGACTTCGAGCCTGAGGAGGATATTCCAGAAACGGAGATCACACCTCAAAGTGAACTGGAAGAGACTGAGATGGAGGTCCAAAGGCCAATTACTCTACTTGGACCAAAGTGGGAGTCAGAGAAAATCGTGGACAGTGACCACCTATCCAGCATGAATGACGCGGAGAGGCTCATAGTTTCCATAGCCTCCTCCAGGGAGATATCTCCCTCCGATGCTGAGATCCAAGCCCGTCTGGAGGTTGGAAGGCCCCGTCTTTCACAGATATACAATTCTCTCCACAAATCCGGAATTCTAGCAGTTAGGAAGCAAGGTAGGAGTCGACTGTTCAAGATTAGCGAGGCTGCTGGAGAGCTGCTAAGGGGGGTGTGAAGATGTCAGAAACCATCACACACGAGAGAATTGAGAGGTACCTCTCACTAACTGCAGAGGCTAGGGAGAAGGCAACATCCATCACCACAAACAAACTGGATGAAGAAAGATTAGCAGACATGCTTCGGATGTGCGATGACTATACTCGAGATGCAAGGCATTTTGCATCCGAGGGAGATCTCGTAAGCTCATTCGGAGCGATTAATTACGCTCATGCATGGCTAGATGCGGCAGTCAGAATCGGCCTTCTCGACGGACATGGTGATGATAGGCTATTCACACTGCCCTAGGCCTCTACCAGTCGCAAAGATGGCCCTGAAGTGACTTCGATAAATGAGCATCCCTTTTCCACCAGCTTTCTCTTCAGACCCCTGTCAACAGTCAACACGGGCCAACCCTTCCGTATTGATATCTCCACTAGGTTTGTGTCAGTATGCCCCTCGTCCGATTTTACGAACTCTGCCCTGGAGTAGAGGAGATCCAGAAGCAGTCCCCCTCTGCTGCCAGCGAGCGAATCCAACTCCCTCCTTACGGAATCAGTGATCTTAAGCTCGGCTTCTCCTATCGCCTCGTTCAGCGATATGTCCAGGTTCAGGCCTGCATCTACCAGCGAAACCCAGCCACAGGCATCTACTAGGACGCCTACCATGGGATCAGCCCGAGATAGTCCCATGCCCGATTAGCCGCCATCTGGAACCAACCCTTCTGGAAAGGGTGATCCTGCTTCCTGCCTTTGCACAAATCGGAAGCCTGAGAGCCAGTTTCGCCTTCTTACCCTTGATATTGGCCACAGTGCCCACGCTCGTCGCCGTGGCAGAGTTTACCATCAGCATCTCATTGGGCTGAAGAGGCCTGATGCCACCTTCGACATCGTCCCCCGACACCATCTTCTCCAACAGTTCCAGGTTCAGGCTCAGCTCCTCCCATATCGGAGGCAACTCCCCCTCTCTGGCCATAACCTGCCCGGAGAGATCGTCGGCCTTCGTAGCAAGGGGGTCCAGTGGCGTGGAAACCCCGCAAAGGCCTCCCGCAAAAGCGGTCTCCAGGTCGCTACCGCCACCTTGGATCCCATCTATGGTGGTCTTGAGTGGCTCCCATCTTGTCTTCCCCCCCTCCTGGATTCTCCTTCCGGGGGCTATTAGGATGCTATCTCCTACGCTGAAGGAACCCTCTACAATGCTCCCGCCGATCACTCCGCCTCTGATTTCTGTTGGCCTCGAGCCCGGCCTGTTGACGTCGAAGGAACGAGCAACGTACATCAGGCCACTATCGTCCTCGGTCCTGTCCGGAGTGGGGATTGTATTCTCTATAGTCTCGATTAGGATATCAAGATTCACATCGTGATGCGCAGAGACGGGAATTATCGGGGCATCCTCGGCAATCGTACCTCTTACGAAGTCCTTGATCTCGTTGTATGACTCTATCGCCCTCTCCTTGCTGACTATGTCTATCTTGTTCTGCACTACGACTATGTTCTCTATCCCCGCAATCTCGAGAGCTGCCAGGTGCTCCTTGGTCTGCGGTTGAGGACACTTCTCGGTTGCGGCTACCAATAGCAGTGCACCATCCATAATAGACGCACCTGAAATCATAACTGCCATCAGGGTCTCGTGTCCGGGGGCATCCACGAAAGAAACAACCCTCAGGAGGTCACCCTTCCCCTTGTCGCCTTCCGGATGCTTGCCCTTGGCGTAGTGCTCTCCCTCCTTGGTCACGTGGAAAGAGGTATCAGCGTATCCCAGTTTGATGCTGATCCCCCTCTTCCTTTCCTCGGAGTGGGTGTCCGTCCAGGTTCCAGAAAGAGCCTGAGTGAGTGTGGTCTTCCCATGGTCGACGTGCCCAACCATACCGATATTGACTTCGGGCTGCTTGCTTTTCGATTTAGACAGCTTCAATCACCCCAGTCGTCACTCCTCTTCACCAGAGGACTGTTCGACTGCGGCTTCCTCACCACCAATGATGGCGGCTAGAGAGCCCTTTCCAGATTCTACTACCTTGAGGTTAATCTGACGCGTCTCTTGGCTGATTACGTTGCCCCTTAGATTCCTTCTTCTCCTCAGGCCGTCGTACTTGTATCGGTACTCCTTGCTGTTCTTGTTCACGAACTTCTTCCCCTTGTATCCTATTCCGGCTGTGATAAGTACTGACTTGACTCCCGATCCATCCAAGTCTGGCCTCATTGGTCTACCAGTGATATCTGAGCCACCGGTTATCTCCAGTTTGTAGCCATTCAGGATGACATCGCCGTCTCCGACGAACATGCCGTCCACAGAATCGCCTATCTTCTTTCCAAGGAAGTGGTTGTAGTTGGACCCTGTGATATCCAGCGCATAGGATTTGCCGCCAGAGTCAGGATTGGTGTCGTTCACCACTGCCTTGAAGGACTGCTCACCTGCCATTTAGTCACCTTGGACGGCATCCCGACATAAGCCCCCTATAAGAGCGGTTCGGAGTCTTACGGCTCCTCTATCCTTCGAGAAGTCCCTTCTCAATCCTATCTCCAATCACGGCAGGAACTGAATTTGGCATCGTGATGTACTGTGTCCTCCCTCTACCCCTGTTGGAACTAGATGCTCTACTTACAATCAGTCCCTGGGACTCGAGGTGCTTCAGATATTTCCAGAAGGTCGTGTACCCGCGAGCCTCCTCGTTATTTTCCTCGCATATCAGTTCGTACAACTTCCTAGCATCGCCACTAGATATCTCCTCTTCCTTCTTCAATCTGCGACAAATCCCCAGCAGGACCATCCTCTGATGGACGTTCAGCTTGTCGATCTGACTAGGTTCTACAGATGGTGAGTGTGCCTCGCTAGGCAGTACGTCTTCTTCCAAGACCTTCTCTCTCCCATCCATCTCTGCCCTTCTGATCGAATTATCGAGTAGTTCAATGGCCATTCTAGCATCGCCCCCCGACTCCTCAGCAAAGGCGCCGATTTTTGCTAGCACCTCGTCGCTAATGGCACCAGGCCGACAGGAGGCATCATAACGCTGCCTAGCTATCCCTTCCAAGTCAACCGCCGCATATGGGCCAAGTTGTATGGAGTTACTCGAGCCAAGCCTTGATTTAATCGCCTTCTCGAATAGGGAGAAGAGCGACTCGTCCTGACTGACCATAATCAATGAAAGCGTTCCATCGCCCTCTTGGTCCTCGTCTATCCTGAGTAGTTTGTAAATCAGGTCGGAGCTATCCCTCCTTACTAGGACGTCAACTTCGTCTAGAATCAGTAGGAGGTGTGATTGATGGTGCCTCAGATTTCTTCTGATGTTCTTAATTACCTCTGCCGAGCTGAAACCACGCTCTGGATGGCCAGAATCCAGAGATAGAGCGATCTGCTGAAGAACTTGGGAAGAGGATGGGTGATTCCTGCAATTTACGTGAGCAATAGATATCTTTCTTCTCCCTTCCAATTTTGACGAGACGTCCATGCAGAATCTACGAGTCAGAACGGTCTTCCCAGATCCTACGTTTCCTGTTACGACCGCCTTACAACTAACATTGTGGTTCTGGATACCCAGGAACATCGATGCCAACTCCCGAAGTTCTTCCCTCCTTCCAACTAACTCCGGAGGAGTCCAATCATATGATAGGGGCTCCTTAGAAACTAGGATTAGCCCCTCTCCTATGCTATCGAGGTAGTCCGCCATCGCTCACTTCTCTATTTCGACGTTCTTAGACATATTCGGCTCGCGACTACCTATAGACTCGAGATAGTACTTTTCCATTTTCTTCGGTGTTTTGATAGGCTTGTCCGCATCAGCATTGACTGAGGCAGTGCCATGGTGCTGAAGCGAATTTTCAAGAAGCCCACCCGAATGGGGCTTTTCGGGGCTACAATTCTGGCTCTGTTCCAGTCAGTAAACGGCTCTGGTTTATCCGATAACGTAGCACTTAGAACCGGACTGCAAGAACGTCAGATTTGTCACACTGTCAATTCGGGAGGGGAATTGACCCAGCAATGCACATCGGGAGGAATACCAGAGGGTAAGGAGAAACTAGTTTTCCCAGAGGATCTACAATTCGAAATTTGGGGCAATCTGGAAGTCGGCACAATTGACTATGCGATTGTTGCGTTTCTAGCTTATACTCTGGTAGGACTTTGGATCCACAGGCCCATTGACAACTCTCTCGGGGCCAAGAAGAGGAAACTGGTCGCTCTCAAGTCGATCCGCTGGATTCGCATATCAGTACTTTCACTTGTTCTGGCCGTATTGTCCACGGTCAACAAGATGGGGAGATTCGCAGAAATATACAACTCTTGGGGGTTTGGAACGAAGACTGAAGGATCCTTTGGATGGCATGAAGGATCTTTCGGATTTGAGCCATTTGAATGGGGAGTTCTAGATGTCGTGGAACTCCTAGCCCTCTATTCATTCTTCCTTTACGCAATTTCCAGAGGGGTGGAAGTAGATAGGGCGATTCTGAACCCTATCCCCGATAATCGTAACTATATCGAGAAGATTTGGGGAGGAATAAGTGAAGCAGAGAGGGCCCAGAGATCTGATGTAGAGGGAGGAGCCGCCAAGGCCAACGAATCGTTCACAAATCTAGTAAAGCTACTAGGGGCCTCTGCATCCCTGAATGTCGCTGCAGCATCCCTAGACGAGGGAAATGTGAAAGTAGCCTTCAACAAATGGAAGAATTTGACTCACAGTAAGGGTAAGCAGAACAAGGATTGGAAGGCCCTATCCGAATCTCTAGATCAGGCAGGTAGTTTCCCCGAGGAAGAGTCAGGAGAAGAGGAGTGACTCATCGGCGGGTTAAAGCCAAGATATCAACTGGGGTTATTGGGGAGAGGAAATGGCGGACGAACTCAACAGGGAAGAAGTGTCTGACAGGCTTGTGACCATCTTCTCCGCATCCCTAGAAGGGAGCGAACTGGAGAAGGCGATTGCAAGTGTGGACAAGCGACTGGATAAGTTCGAAGGTAAGTGGGCAGGACTCATAAAATGGGCCGAACAGAAGTACGGACTTCCAGAGGAATCAGGAGGAGAGGATGAGGTAGAAGAGACTCAGGAGGTAAATGAAGTAGAATCTCAACCAGAGGTCCACGAGGAACCTGTAGAGGTGATCAATGAATCCGCTGAACTTACCAGGGAGGATGCATCAGCAAGGCTCGAGGCAATTTTCCGCTCAAATCTAGAGGGTCAAGAGTTGGAAAAAATGGTTACAAGCATTGACAAGAGGCTGGACAAGTTCGAAGGTAAGTGGCCAAAACTCATTCTTTGGGCCGAGGAGAAGTATGGTCCAGCATCAGTGGCTCCAGTCCAAGAAGAAAATGAGCACGAGGAAATCGCTAAATCTCCAGGAATCGAACAAACACTAGAATTCATAATCTCCGGGAATTCTGAAGCGGCCCTATCAAATTTGAAGAAATTAGTTTCCAACAGTCCTTCCGACCCAGATGTATGGAATGCTTTCTCGTCGTATTTCTCATCTACAGGAAAGCCGGGTAGAGCCAATGCCTGCGAGGAAATGGCCCAATCTCTTTCTTGATGAAAAAAAACAAATTTTCCCTAGATGCGGGGAATATTTGCTTGGACCACAATTAAATGTGACACTTACTCCCCCGGACTGGTAGTTTTCATGGCTAAGAAGATTCCACAGGATGTAGCCTTCCGTCTCGCCCAAAAGGCGAAGGAAGCAGAAAAGAAGGCGAAGACAGCAGAAAAGAAGGCGAAGGAAGCAGAAAAGAAGATCAAAGAAGCAGAGAAGAAGGTAAA
>CACGIE010000011.1 GCA_902573015.1 uncultured Candidatus Poseidoniales archaeon
GGGAGTCTGCGTCGTCGACCCGTTCGCGTCCACGTAGTGCCCCGCAGTCGCGTTCATGCAACTGGTCTGCCCCGTCTGGTTCTGCCAGGTGCCAGTGGCACATGGGGTCTGGCCGGAGGATCCGTTCGTGTCCACGTATTGGCCTGGAATCGCCTCAATGCAACTCGACTGCCCGGTCTGGTTCTGCCAGCTCCCGGCGAGGCACTCAATCGCGGAGTCGGATCCCCAGAGGGGAACATGCTGACCGACCGGGGCTGCCTCGCATGAGCCACCTTCTACTGGCCGGAACTGGCCCGATGGGCAGGGGAGGTCGAAACCCGTCTGCTCGTACGGGCTAGAGGAGTTCCTCTTGATGCCCGGCAGCCAGTAGTAGGTAGAAGGGTCGAAGGAGGACGGGTCAGCGGGGACGGTTGCGTTCTGTGTGCTGGAGTAAGCCCCTGCCCCCATCATGTCCATCTCCGAACCGAACACGGGTCTGAAGTCGTTCATTTCGGGTGAGACAAGCATCCCGGCGACGCTCTCATTTACGTTCTGAGCGTCATAGCCATTCCAGTTGTTGCCGATCGTTGTGTTGTTAACGGGTATAGGGTGTGATTCGTTAGAGTTGGTTCTGTGCCCGCTTATCGAGTCCGCCACGTTGGACATGATCGTCGAGTTCTCGTTGCCCCCTGTAGAGTCGTAGAGGACTATGATGTGGTTCCTGTCATCCTCTGAACCGAGGAGGACCGTATTGTTGGTGACGCTGTGGTAGTCGCCCTTGGCCACTATGGCCCCGTTGGCGTTCCAGAGAACGTTGTGGTGCACGCTGGCGTTCCTTCCAGAATTCGTTCCTCCGAATGGCCCATCCATCCTGATTCCGTACTTCGGCACGTCGTGTATCCAGTTGTAGGCGACAGTGGCGCCCTGTTGCTCAGCCTGCATCATCTGGACGACGGTCCCGTCAGACTGGATGTATGCTGTGTCGTAGATCTCGTTGAACATTATCTGGGGCGCGTTCCCTATCCTGATTGTAGCCGAGGTTCCTGTCTTGTGCATCGTGTTGTTGGTGAACCGGTTGGTCGTACCATCCATCATGATGGTCGTCATCAGGCTCTTCTGGTCGGAGCCCGACCAGTCGATGTGGTAGAAATATGAGTTGTTGATGGTGTTGTTCTGGGAGCTCGATGCCCCTCCATGGGCCTCGAACGCAGCCCCATCAGTGTAGAGGAAGTCACAGCCGTCTATGAGGCAGCCAATGCAATCATCGACTCTGGAAATGTATCTGTTGTCCATGTCCTCGCCAGCATGACCTAGGGACCTCTTCGAGGTACTAGGGTAGAGTAGCGTGGAGTTCCTGATCTCCGAGCCGTCGCAGTCATCCAGGCTGAAAGTCGTAGCGAAGTAATCGAATCCCTCGACAACCACCCCATCGTCATCCGAGCATAGGATTGCGTATGGCTGAGTCTTCATCCTGATGTTCAGGTCGTTTGGATCTCTGCCGTCCCTAGGCATGTAGTATACTGTATTGGTAGAGGACTCGTGGTCGAAGAACCACTCTCCCGGGACGTCCAGCAACTCAAGTTTCTGGGTGAGGAAGTACATGTGGTGTTTGTACTTCCACTCGCTGCTGGGTACTTCCAGGAATGTGAAGGAGCCGTTACTCGTGTTGTGAGAGGTAACATTCCTGCTCCAGGTCCTGAAGGACCCGATATTTAGTACCGCTATCGCCCCTGTGGCGTTCACCCCACTGTCAATGAGGCCGTCGTGACCGGAGTAGGAAGAATTGTCGTCCTCTAACTCGCCGTTTACGTAATTCAGGCAGTAGTACTTGCTACCGCTCTGGTACTTTACCATTCCATCGTTGCAGGGCGTAGTCGCATCCGTCTCGTAGTCATCCACGTCTACGCTACCGTGTGCCCAATACTCGTCGTCGTTGAGAGCAGTCCCATCAGAGAAGTTCGCGTTGGGCCACCTTGCTGGCATCTCCTCTTGGTAGTCGACGAAGAGTTGCCATGCATCCTGTGAGAGGTCCGTCTTCCAGACGGTCCCCTCCGAGGAAGAAGAGTCGTGAACAGACCAGGACCCGTCCAAGTCATCCTTCACGCTCCTGCTGCCGTCGAGAATCACTCTCTCTCCATCCGCGGCCTTCAGCCTCATGCCAGGCTCGTCCAGAGTGATGGCCTCGTGGTACACTCCTTCTCTGACAATTACCGAATCCCCCTGTCCTGCAAGGTCAACTGCGACCTGGATCGAGGCCGTGGGGCAATCCGAGGTACCCGCCCAGGAGTCGTTCCCGCTGACGATGTCTGCGTAGAAAGCGCCACCGGAGTGAGTCTGGTTAGTGCAGCTGGCTCCCGGGGAAGACCCCATCGGGAAAGGCTCGTCGACCATCCGGTATCCGTTGCTCATGGAAGCCGCCACCGAAGTCAGCATCAGTATTACTAGTAATACTGCGGTGCGCCTCATCGTCCGTTCCCATAGTGGGGTGGATAAAAGCCTACCCAGCGGTGTTCGCACGCCCTACGTCCATACGAATGCGTTCGCGCCCCATGCCAGACCCCCGCCGAAGGCAGCCGTAACGATCAGGTCCCCACTGTTCACGAGTCCCTCGTCAACAGCCTCACGGAGTGCTATTGGGACGCTTGCCCCTGCGGTATTCCCGTACCTCTGGAGATTGGTGAAGGTCTTGTCCATGGGCAATCCCAGATTCTCCATGCCAGCCTCAACGATTCTGAGGTTTGCCTGGTGGGGGATAATCAGGTCGACCTCCGAGAGGTCCCTTCCTATCCTTTCGAGTACCCCCCTGACAGCCTGAGGAAAGGCCTCGATAGCGAATCTCCATACTGCTCTCCCATCCATCTGGAAGTACTGGTCACCTTCATCGAATCCAGAGGAGAGGATGGGCGTCCTTACGCCTCCGGCAGGAATCTCGATAACCTCAGATCCGCTACCGTCTGACATCATCCAGCTGCCCAGCATCCCCCTTCCGTCTCCTACTTCTGAAAGAACGGCCGCTCCAGCCCCGTCCCCGAAGAGCACGCAAGTCCCCCTGTCATCCCAATTCAGGATCCTGCTGTAAACCTCCGATCCAACTACGAGGACGTTGGAGTAGTCCCGGGTTCCCGCATATCTAGATCCTACGTCCAGCGCATGTACCCAACCAGCGCATACCGCGTTGATGTCGAAGGCCGCCGCATTTTTGCACCCAAGCTTGTGCTGCGTTATTCCTGCCGTGGAAGACAGGGGGACGTCCGGGCTGCTCGTTGCAAGGATCAGCATGTCGATGTCATCCGGGGACAGGCCCGCCTCCTCGATCGCCTGCTGGCTCGCAATCACTGCCAGGTCGCTCGTGCAAACGTCCGGGTCTGCTATCCTCCTCTCTTTGATTCCAGTTTTCGTGGTAATCCACTCATCGCTGGTCTCTACTAGCCCTGCCCAGTCCTCGTTCGTCATCACCTTGGAGGGGACGTGGGACCCTAGGCCCACTATTCCAGCAGGAGGCATCATGCCCGACCGACTATTGAGGACTTTCACTCTTGCTGCACTAGTCGTGCTTAACGCACACATTCATGGCCTCCGAGAAGAATCCCAGGCTCCACTTCCCGCCTTCCCTCCCGACCCCGCTGTCCTTCACCCCTCCGAACGGTACTCGGAGGTCCCTGTGCAGCCAGGCGTTTATCCATACCATCCCGGTCTCAATTGATTCCGAGAACCTCCTACCCCTCTCTAGGTCGCTAGTCCAGACGCTTCCTGCGAGGCCGTAGCTAGTGCAGTTTGCTATTTCAAGAGCCTCATCATCGGTCTCGAATCTGTGAAGCGTAACCACCGGACCGAAGATCTCCTCGGTGGAGCACCTCGAGTCGGGAGAAAGACCCGAGATAACAGTCGGAGCCATCCAGTTCCCGCCACCGAGATCGGACGGTAGGCAGGGCTCCCCGCCCGTCAGGACCGTCCCTCCCTCTTCGAGCGCGAGGTCGACGTAACTCCTGACCTTCTGGAGGTGTTCCTTCGATATCAGGGCCCCTAGTTGGGTGGATTCATCTGACGGGTCTCCGATGGTCAGGGCTTCTACTGCCTCAACGAACTTCTCCTCGAACTCATCGTAAATCGAATCCTCTACGAGTACCCTAGAGCCGCACAGACAAACTTGTCCCTGGTTGAGGAAACCAGACCTTACGACTCCGGCGACGGTGGCCTCCATCTCGCAGTCCGCGAAGACAATGCTGGAGTTCTTCCCCCCCGAGTTCGAGGCTCATCTTCTTGAACATCGGAGCGGCGGAGGAGGCCACCTTCTCTCCTGTAGAAGTGCCGCCTGTGAAAGAGACCAGGTCCACGCCAGGATGCTCCACGAGAGGGGCGCCTGCTCCGATACCGTCACCGTGGACGAGGTTGACCACTCCGGCCGGTAGGCCGACACTGTCCACCGCTCTCATCAGGAGGTCAGCTGTCATGGGGGTTAGCTCGCTTGGCTTGCATACCACTGTGTTGCCCATGCCTATCGCGGGAGCAACCTTCCATGACAGTAGGTACAGGGGGAGGTTCCAAGGTGTGATCAGTGCTCCTACTCCGACGGGCTTGTAAAGGACATAATTGGTGGAGTCATCATTCTCGAAGATTTCCGGCTCCTGCTCCCTGATCATGCTTGCAAAGAATCGGAAGTTAGTGACAGACCTGCTGGCATCAAGGGATCTAGCAAGTGAAATCGGCTTACCGGTATCCCTGCTCTCTAGTGCCGCTATCTCCTCGTAGGACGACTCAAGGTAGTCTGCTATCCTGTCCAGCCAATCAGCCCTATCATCCGGACTAAGGGAACCCCATCCAGGTTGAGCCTCCCGAGCAGCCTCAACAGCCGAATCTATCGTCTTAGATCCCGATAGTGGGACCTTTCCGTATACCCGTCCGGTGGCTGGCTCTAACACATCCATCCAGTCCTTGCCAGAGTGCTCTACGAAACTGCCTCCGATGTAATTGCTAAGGCAAACTAGATCCTGCTCATCCATCTAAAGCACCCTCGTTGGAAAATGGGTCTTGGCGAGTCATCCCCTCCGAGTAGTCCTTCCAGTCGATAGAGAAGCTGTCTCTGTTTGGATCCCACTCGTCCCAGGTTACAACCTGCTCCAACTTATCTAGGTACATTTCTGGAACAACTCGGGGAACTATGAATGCCTTCTGCCTGTGAAGCGGATATGGGTTCCTAAGGGTGATTCCGAGGACTCCGAGAACTGCCCTTGCCACGTACCATGTAGCCTGAGAGTTCCAGCCATGTGCTATCTTGATCACTATCCCTAGACCGTTAGGCCAGTCCTCGTGCTCGATAGCGAGTCCGAGTAGCCCGTCAGCTCCTTCCTTTGCAATCAGGCTGCCGTTACCCGCCTTGAGGCAAGTTGAGTCAAGTCTGTTGAATCCCCCTATCAGGTCGGGGTGGCGGTTCATCGCCTCCCAAATCCAGTCATCTTCCTTCTCTCTGACTATGCCTGCGAACATTATAGCCAACTCGTCTACTGTGTTGGATACGGTGGGTAGGCCGCAACCGTCCTTTGCAACCCTCTGAGGCTCCCAATCCGGAGAATCCATGATATTTCTCAGGACATCAATGAACATGGGGAACCAAGGAGAGCTCGGAAGTGTGTAACCGGCTCTGTTTATGCCCATCCTTCTGAGCGCCTTTAGTATCGCGGCATGCTCTCCCGAGCATGTGTGGAACCACCTTCTTGGCCTTCTAACTTGTCTGCCGAACTGAATTAGGGGAACGTCCAGAGGGCACTGCATCAATCCCCATTCGGACTCGGTAAGAAGCGACTGAGCAGTAGCAACGTGTTCAGTGTCACCGTTATGCGAGGAGCAAGAAATAGCCTTCTGCTCCCAGGTCAGACCATCGGCTTCCAATACGTCCGCAAACGCCTTCATCAACAGGGGTTTCATCATCGATCTCCCATATACCAGGACGTTCCCTCCGAACGAGTGAATGACCTCGGTTCCATGCGACCAGGAAATGGCTCCATGGATGGTGTTCTCGGAGACGTCTAGTCGACGGAAGTCCACCAGGGGTTCCCATTCGACGTCTCTTCCGGTGGCTATCCCATCGAACTTCTCGCCTAGCGGATTCGTGGGATATACGGACGAACCCGGCCTTCCTGGAGAGACGCTTGACGGATTCGCACTCCCCTCTCCGGACATCAGATACCTCCGTTCACTCGGGGGGCGACTTTGTTCATGAAAGCCGCCATGTTCCTCATCACCCTGGCGCTATCGTGGTTGAAGAAGTCGAACCAGCACATTATCCGATCATCCGGGTGAAACCTCTCGGATATCTGCTCGCTTACGCTATCGACGCTACCTATCACTGCGTTATCGGTGGCTCGCTCTATCTTACTGGGGTCAATGGTCCCCTCCAGGGCGCTCCAGTAGGTGGAGAGTGCCGAACGTGCCTCATCCATGGCAGCGGCGTCCTGCTCCTCATTGGACAGGCCTTCCTCATCGTTCACGAATACCATCACGGTTCTCGGCATCATCCTTCTTTCCCACTTCCCACCGTCAACATGGTAACTGGAACTCATTCGTTCGTGAGTCTCCTCGATGATATTGGGAGGGGTGATACTTAGGTTGAACACCTGTACTGGCCTGAATCTGTTCACCTTCTCTTGGAGAACGCTATCGTGACTGCCCAATACAAGATTTAGCAAATCTCTCCTCCAGTCTTGCGGTATAGTCTTGATATCCTCGAACAGATACCTATTCCCCATATTTATCGAGTCAGGGAGGGAGTCAAGTTCCAGCTCAACTTGTGCCACTCTTTGGACCTCAGACCAATCATCGTCTGTCCTGAAATTGCTCCTTGTCAGAATTGTCGGGGCGACTTCGTCACTCGAAACAATTTCTCCGTTCAGGAGTCTTAGGAAAATTTCCGATGCCTCCGAAAATATCTGGCCCCTTAGCGCGGGCCACGCTGCTTCCTCAAGGGCGTCCCTTGGGACAATTCCATATGGTCTTGCCATGAATTCGAATCGGCCCGCAGAGAAACCGATGTGTAGCTTTCTGACCTCATCTGGATCCATTCCATGAAGTGCAAGGAACGACCCTACCCTCTCTGCCTGGGCTATGGGCCCTCCTGATGCTAGTATTGACATCACCGCACTACCGACCTCCATCCTCTCGGTTCGCGCGAACATCTCCCTTGCTACTTGGAAGAAGTCAGTGCAGAGGCCGACCTCTCCGGGATAGTGGGGGACAACAGGTTTGCTGTTCCTCTTCTGTATCTCGGTCGAAAGATGGGCCTGGGCGACCCAACCAACTCCGAACCCCAATTTGTCAGCTAGGACCACTTGGTCGAAGAAACTAGTGAACATCTCACTCTCTGAGGGAGTATACCCGGTCGTGTCCGGAGTCTGGGAGATGGAGAAGAAAACGTCAAATTCCATTGAAACCCTCTCTAAATCGAGCGCATTCTACCACCATCTACGGCCAGGCTGACTCCTCTAACGCCGCTACTACTGGGTAGGCACAGCCAAGTCACAGCAGCAGCCGTCTCCATAGGGTCGATTAGACGTTGGATAGGGACGCCGCTCATCCAATCGTCTTGGACGGTCTTAACCGGCTTCCCTGTTCTGTTAGAGATGGACTCAGCAAGAGAGCCCAGCCTGTCTGTATCGGTGAATCCAGGAAGAATGTTGTTTATTGTGATACAGGGGGGCAGCTCTCTTGACAAGGACTTAGCCCAGGATGCCATTGCTCCTCTCAGGGTGTTGGAGAGGCCTATGTTGTCAATCGGCTCTCTCACCGAGGTTGAGATGATATTCACAATCCTGCCCGTACCTTCTGATTCCATATCAGGAACCAGGGCCTTAGTCAGTGTGTGTGAAGCGTGAAGATGTCTTCTGAAGGGGCCTTCAAAGTCATCCAAATCATTCTCCAACAGTGGTCCGCCGGGAGGCCCTCCAGAATTGTTCACTAGGATGTGGATGGGACCAATATCGCGGACCATATCCTGCACGCCGGCAATGTCCTCAAGGTCCAACTCGATTGCCTCATGTCCTTCTCCATGCATCTCCCGTATCAGTGAGTCTAGGTCCGAAGAGGTCCTGGCGCAGGCGATTACTCTAGCACCACCTCTCGCCAGCATCAATGCGCAGGCCCGACCTATGCCCTTTGAGGCTCCACACACAAGAGCCGTATTTCCACTAAGAATCCCCTCTGCAAAGGGGAAGTCCGAACCTGCAAGATTGCTTTCCATCTGTTCACCTAGTCTGAGTAATGCGCATAAGTCTGGTCCCTAAGTTTTTGTCTGACCGCTTCTAGAATTTCTTCCGGTGCATTCCTGAATGTGGGATGGTATGCCTCTCCCTGCGGCCTCCTTATTTCGTCCCAGACTCCTTGCTCATATGCAAGTAGGGCTTCTTTCATCAGGACCCCGGCAAGGACCAGGGTGTGGTAGCACAGATCCTCGTACGTCATGCCTCTCGTCACTGGAAACTCTCTTCTCATCAGAAGATCCCCAGTATCAATACCGTTGTCACAGAAGTGGGTGGAGGATCCGATTGGGATGTCATGGAAAACCGACCATGCCGGAGATGCAGAGCCTCGGCAGTCAGGGAGTAGGCCAGGGTGCGAGTTGATTACTCCATCCGAAGGATAGTCCAGAATCTCTCCTCTGATTATCCTAGTTCCGCCGAATACTATCAGGTCCAGATCCATTCCCTCTAGGTGTGGCATGACCTCCGCTGAATTGTGTATAGGAACGGAGACAACATCAATCCCCGACTCATCGGCTTGCTCCTGGATTGATGGGGCTATCTGGTGGCCCTGGATACGCCTGAGGAACTTCTCCCGTTCTTCATCACCTATCTCGGAGTCCTCCTCTATGATTAACTCAGGGATGAACCCCTCAGACAGTATCTGCATGAGCATCTCTCTACCGTACGGATGCTCTTTGAGCAAAAGGAATGCGAACTTCGGTTTGCCCATATGTATGTCTTCCGCAGGGGTCATTGATACCCTTCATTTTCGGTCAAATCTGTCAAAATCGAGCATCTGTGTCTAGAAAATGCATCCCCAACCTTCAAAATGGGTGTTTGGCTCGCGTGGCTCGCTATGTCAATGGTTTACAACAGCAAGATGAAGGAAGCAATAAAGGCTGGCGGATGCAACACCGCTGGAGACGCCGCTGGCGCTCTGAATGCAGCAGTAGAAGCTGCAGTTGCATCGGCAGTCGCTCGATGCGGCTCTAACGGCCGAAAGACCATCCGCTCGCACGACATCGGAAGCGGAAGCTCGGATTCGGGTATGGTCGTAGCCAGCAGGGTCAAGGAGGCCTTCAAGGCTCACGGCTGCAACACTGGTGGAGATGCTATGGGAGCAATGAACGCTCTAGCAGAGTCCGCTGTGTCAGATGCAGTTGCAAGGGCTCAGGCAAACGGACGAAAGACCGTTCGCGCAAGCGACTTCTGAAGTCTTAGATCGGGTTTCCCGAGCTACTGCCTAGCGGATGCTCTGCCAGCCAATCGGTAGAGAAGTAAGCTACACTGACGAAGATCCCACGACGACGGACGAAACGAACCGTTCAAGTCAGCCACCCACCATGGAGGGTCATGGACGTAAGACCGATCCTCAATGCTGCCAGGCTCGTCTTGATCTTCCTGTTCATCCTCTTCGTAGTGTTCAGTAGGACATCGATGCTGAGGGATAACCCTCTGAGTGGAATTCTTGGATGACGTGATTAGTATAAGACTAAATTTCACGATTACCTAGCCGCCCCGTGATAGAATCAATAATCGATTTTGCCCATAGCGAGGTGGTAGCCTACCTCGGGATGGCCCTCATCTTGACTGCCTTTCTGCTTGAGACCAGGGACTTCCTGAATAGCAAGTCTTCCACTTACTTGTGGATGATGGCAGGAGGTGCGGGCCTACTTGCCATTCGCGCATATCTTATCGATGAGTGGGCCTTCTTCATTCTGGAGGCAGTATGGTTCGGGGCTGCAGTAATGGGGCTCTGGGCATTGTCTACACGCAATAGTGACGACTAATTTCACTCTACCTCGACTACTTCTGTGGGGATTCCCATTTTGGATGCTCTCTCAATTACGACCCTAGTCCATTTGCTAGTGGGAGATGGCATAGCTAGGATGTGAGATGCTGAATCGAGGATTTTCTTGGTCAGAGAATTGGGCGCCTCAGCTCTGTTTCTATCAACCAAGGTTCTCTGGGGGTCATCCCACTCTTCGGAGAAGATGGCTATGGGGACCAAATTATTGTCCGACCATCTCTCTGCCATGTAGTCCACTCCGCTCGCCCCTCCGACTATGATCAGATCCGGGTATGTATTCTCAGAAATCCACTTTTCTAATACCGACTCGAAGATTTCGAAGTCGTAGAAACGACTACTTCCTACTATTGCTAAGTTTACCACTGTCCCGTCTAGGTTGAGGTCGCGCCTACCCATGGTTTCGATGACTTCCTGACCAGACACCTCGTCCATAAGTCGTCAGGGTCGCCCCCATGGATAAATGCTGCCGAGAGTGATAGGGAGTCTTACAGTTCCTAATCAGGGTGTGACCCGACTTCTGTCTCGGGGGAAAAGAACCACTTCTCTGACGTTTCCAGCACCGGTTAGCACCATCAGCAATCTAGCCACGCCCAAGCCCCATCCAGCATGAGGCGGTGCCCCGTAGCGAAAACCGTCCGTGTAGAATGTGAAGTCCGAGGGGTCAAGCCCGACATCCCTAAGATTCTGTTCCAATACCTCTACCCTGTGCTCTCTGGCACCTCCGCTTGTCATCTCGTCCCTTCCGTAGTTGAGGTCGAATCCCCTACTTAGTTGCCCCCCGGTGGATCCTTCTTCACCCGCCTTGTGATGGATGTAGAATGGCTTCATCGACATCGGCCAGCGTGGGATGAAGTGGAAGCCAGGATACTTCTCTGCGATGATATCGCAGTGGTGGCTTTCTATATCGTCGCCCCAGCTAATCTCCCCCCCTCCTTGCTTCACTATGTCTATTGCCTCGCAGTAAGGTATTCGAGGGAATGGTAGCGAAGGCGCCTCTACGGTTACAGGGTCATTTCCTTGGGATTCTCGATATTCGTTTACGGCTTCGATTAGGCCCATGTCGTTCTCGGCAATCTTGCACCAGATATGGTTAATCATCCTCTCCTGAACCCCCATAACATCCTCATCGTCCATCCATGCGCCCTCGATATCGAACGATACAAACTCGTTTAGGTGCCTGTAGGTGTCGTGCTTCTCGGCCCTGAAGGCAGCCCCAATTTCGAAAACCCTCTCGAGACCTCCGAGAACTGCGAGCTGTTTGTACAACTGAGGACTCTGCGAGAGGTATGCATCAGTCTCGAAGTACTTCATTGGGAACAGATTCGTCCCTCCTTCTGCTGCGGCGGCAATTATCTTTGGAGAGTTGATTTCTTGGAATCCCTCTGAAATCAAATGCTCCCTTCCGTACTGGAGAACCTTACTCCTGAGTTGAAACATCGCGTTCACGTGAGACCTTCTGAGGTCCAAGTGCCTGTTGTCTAGTCTCACATCAAGACCAACGTTAACCTCGTCAGTGACCCCAACAGGGAGGGGTGTTTCTGAGACTGCCAGAATCTTCCCATCCTCGACATTAACTTCGAACTCAGGTGGTGGCAATGGATCTCCCTCGGGAACCTTAGGGGGGCGCTTCTTCGCCACTTTTCCAGTTATTTGGATAGTCGACTCTCTTGTCGAGGATTGTATCGAGTCGAATAAATCATTATCCATATTATCCTTCTTCAGGAACGCTTGGATTCTCCCGGTTCCATCACGGAGCATCAGGAAGCAAATCGCACCTCTTCCCCTGACTGTCTCAGCATACCCTGCTATCGTAACCTCAGAACCAACTAGGGACTCTCCTGCCGTGACGACTTGGCCTATGGTGTGCGTACGGTAAGCAGTTGGCTCCCAGTTTGTACTGTCTCTCATGAAGCCACGTGCCGGACGGTCCCTTTGAAAGGTTTCAGTCAACATCTATTCTACTTCGTCAGCAACCTTCGCTGAAATTAGCAAAAAGGCGGTGTGCCCCATTGGCTGGTTGCCAGGCCTCACTCCACCTTTGCTCGCCTTGGACCATCTCCTTTCAACTACCTCTCCGCTCCATTCCACGACGAGCCCCAATCTTTCGCACTCATTCCATGATTTCTCTAGTTGTGAGCTGGTCGGACAGTAGCAGGCCAGTCTTCCTCCAACTCGTAGGAGCTTCACCGTTTCCGCGAGTACTCCCCAAGGCTCAGCTATGTCGATAATTGCTGCATCGAGAGAGGTGCATATTTCTTCCAAACTTCCCCCGACTTGCCCTAAATCACCCGTAACCAGGTGCCATTCTGGGAACTCTGGCAGGATTTGCTCCAAGCGATCCATGTTTAATGCTCCAACCTCGGCATGCTCAGGACGAGACTCTACGGATATCAAAGTCCCCGAATTCCCCATTACACTTGCTAGGTGCATTGCTAGTCCGGCTGAACCATGACCTCCTTCCAGGACCTTGGAGCCCACTCCTATCCCCATCCATGAGATCAGGAAACCTGCGTCCTTTGCGCCAATGACCTGGGCCCTTCTGGACATATTCCTCCTTGCCTCGGGGAGTCTGGGATTAACTATCGAGAGCGACTTCTGCCCAACTGCAATCCTATCCCCAATTTCGAATCCTTCCAGTAACTTCTCAGCATCGAATCTGCCTAGGCCCTTTACTTTGACTTCCCCGGGAACCCTGTGTACGAGGTATGCTCTCCCGTCATCCTCCCTGAGTGCCAACCATTCTCCTATGCTCTCGCCCCGTTGCATCGGGATAATGGCGACGTTTCAAGTCATTCAATCCGGCAACAGCATACTCGCCCTAAAGGGCGAGCAGAATGATTATACTGAGTATACTGTCTCAAAATACGATGACTTCAGTCGTCAGACTACTGATTCACCCAGCCACTTGGGTGTGCGTCCTCCTGGCAATAGCCCCTTCATCTTCAATAATCGACTACCAAGAAGAAGAGGTAGAGAGAACGGAATTAGAACAGAAAATAGTCCCGTGGTATGCTAATAGCCCCGGACATACCGTATTCGGCGAGTACGTGGGTGCCCATTGGTGCGGCCCATGCATGAGTAGCGCCTCTCCCTCCTTGGATAATCTGAAGACATCCAATCCAGAGGAGTTCACATTCGTATCATTCTTCGAGTCTAGCAGTGGAGGCTGGCCAAGCGACGGTCCAATAAATCGCCAAACCCACGTCATGCAATCCTCATCGGGATATCCGACTTTCTCTTTCGCAGACAGCCAGTCCGGCTCCTGCTACAAGGTCGGAGCATCGGGATCCAACTACTACGATAGCGACTTCTCTAGCGGAGGCTGCATGAGCTCTTCCTCCAATGATTTTCAACTGGAGATGTCGATGTCATTGAATTCGAGTACAGAAGAGGTAACAATAACATTGGACTCGATATACACAGGTTCCCTCTCATCTTTCGAAGTCTACGTTTATGGAGCCGTGACTGAGAAGATAGGAGCGGATTCCTACGACAACGGTGTAAAGCCGCATCATAATTGGAGAGGATGGTTACTGAATAGTGCCGATTCCGGATTCCAGCAGCTTACGCTATCCCAGGGCGTATGGGAGTCTCACAGTTGGAATGCACCACTAAGCATGGTTAGGGCCGGCGGAGGCTATACCCAGTGGGAGAATTTCTGGCCTGTTTTCGCACTGATGGACGGCCCGCATTCGAGTTACAACGAGTTCCTAGTAGCAATAGACCCGGACATGGGTCCGATGATAGATGTAGGAATTCTTGAATTTGAGGTTCAGAATACAAACGGGGGGATTGGATTCACTCCCGGGGACTTGCTGCAGGTTTCCACCAGAGTCTCCAACAACGGAGTAGAGCCATACACAGAAGGGGGAGATCTAGGGGTCTATCTGATTAGTGGTTCAGATGAGATCTACCTCGGAGGGCAGTCCATCGGAACTATCGGAGTCGCCGGATCCTTCCTGCATCAGATTGACTTCGATACCTCAGACATAGAACCTATTCCGTCCGGAGTTTCCACTTTCAGGGCTAAACTCGTGGATATGGGAAGTGATAGGAATTCCTCCAACAATGTAGTTGATGATATAGAATATCACGACATGCCGCCAGTTCCATCCCCTCCCGCAGCCACAGGTTCGACAACCTTCGAACGCGGCGATAGGGTGGAGTTTGAGACATCTGCCCTGCCAAACGACCTCGTGGACGACATGAACACAATGTCTCCGACAATGGAGTATTCAAAGTCCGGCTCCGGGGCATGGGACTCAACCTGGGTAACCGATCCAGAAATAGTCGGCTCCGGAGCCAATGCGGTATACGTCCACACCATTCAGACCCCTCCAAACGCAGAGACCGGGAAGTACGACACTAGGGTGATGTGGGAAGACGCTAGGGGGCTGCAGAGCGACTGGCTAGTAACTAGCGAGGCATTCGAACTGAGCAATGCACTGCCGAGGGTACTTGGAAACAATGATGCGGGATTCGTAGGGATCCCCACTGTGAAGGTGGGCGAAGCAGAATCGATATCCCTTGTGGGTATGGTCAGAGATGCCGAGACTCCACTTTCTATGCTGTCGATCACTAGCGACGACCCAGAGTTCGTGAGTTGGAACGCCCCTTCTTCCGAGATCACAGTACTTTTCGATAGTATCGAATCCGACTCAAATGGTAATCCGATTCCCCAGGGCGTGCTCGTCTCAATCTTCGACGGGGAGGACTCCAACAACGGCATGCTCCTGTTCAACGTAATCGAGAATGGGGCTCCACGATGGGAGCCCATCCCGACACAGGCTGTATTCGAGGGGGGATCTGCTAGCACTGAACTGACTGGTTACCTCTCGGACTTCGATGAGAATGGGAATCCAGTCCCGCCGTCAGAGATATCTCTATCTCTGGTCTCAAACAGCAATGAGGACCTAATCCAAGTCTCCCTAGATGGGCAAACGGTCAGTGTAAGCACGGTTGACCAGGACTCCCACGGAGTTGCAGAGGTAGTAATCATGGCGGATGATGGTTCCAAAACCTCCCAGACTTCCGTGGTATTCTACGTGATCAATGTCAATGATGCACCTGAGATGGATGTCTCAATTCTCGATGGCCTCGCACTGAAGTCGGGGGAGCTAGCCTCGATAGGCATACTGCCACTAATCTCTGATATCGACGATCCGGATGATGAGATATGGGTCGATGTTGACACGTCGATCCCAGGAGCGGCCCAATTCGACTACGTCAGCGGAGTCCTAAACATGCAGTGGGACCAGCCCGGGACCCATTCCGTCAAGATGACCCTCATCGATAGCCACGGAGACTGGGGCTCCACCACCTTCGCTGTGACCGTTCTGGACTCGAAGCCCCTGACTTGGCACACTGATTTCCAGCACGGCGATCTGGAGGTGGAACTGGAGGGCTTTGAGATTGGCACAGACCCGACAGTGACTTTGGTGAACAACGGGGAGGTCGTGATCGAAGAGCCAAAGGTCAGGTGGACAATTTGTAACGGAATTGTCGGGATTTGCCACTCCGCGGGATCTTTCGACGGATTAGGCCCTTTCCAGGCAATTTCTTCCGATGGGGGAGGCCTATCCATCGGGGACTACCTGACCCTCTCGGTCAAGGCAATAGATAGCGATGGATGGGATAGGGAGACAGTCGAGCCACTCGACATTCTTGTCCCGACCACCAGCGAAGAAGATGACGCAATCGAAGCCCCCGTTCAGGAAGAAGAAAAAGAGTCGAACCAGCAATCCGGGGACGGATCCACCGATATTTCCGTCATGGATGCAATGCTGATAATTCTGATCCTTCTGATATTTGTAGGAGGCGGGACGGTTGCTGGTTTGTACTTCTCTGGAGCCATAGGCAGTAGGGGGGAGCCAGCCCCAAAGCCCCCCTATTCTCCTGATATCCCCGAGGAGCAGCCCCAGGAGGACCAACCCGTGATAGACTTCGAGCAGCAAGAGGAAATCTACCCGCCTCTGCCCGAGGGCGGCCTCCCGGAAGGATGGACTATGGATCAGTGGAAGTACTACGGGGAGCAGTGGCTAGAGAGACAGAACTAGGTAATTCCACCTCATTTCAACATAAACGCACCTTCAAGAAGGTGCCACTGGCAGGAAAGTCCCCGGGGGAACACTATGGCCGAACAGGAAGACTCGAACTCAGAGGAGGACTCCAACCCAAAGGATCCGCTAGAATCTTGGGAAGACGGGTCGGCTTTCGGGGTCTCTGACGACAGCGACCCAGTTTGCGAGACCCCAGTTGAGGATTGGATCAAGGACCTGGACATCGAGTCCACAGAACAAGTGCCGATTCCGGACAAGCTCGTCGACCAGGTGATAGGACAGGAAGCCGCCTCCATCGTAGTCAGGAAGGCCTCTGAACAGAGGAGACACATGATCATGGTGGGGGAGCCCGGTACGGGAAAGTCAATGCTCGCCCGCTCCATGACCGAGTTCCTACCACCAGAGCAACTGGAAGACGTTCTTGTGTATCGAAATCAGGAGGACGAGAACGAGCCCAAGGTTCGCACGGTTCCAGCGGGCCGCGGATCGAGGCTGATAGCCGAGCGCCGAGCCCATGTCCGTCAACAGAGAGAGAGGACAAACAGGACCCTTCTCTTCATCGCCCTAGTCGTCGGGGCAGCACTACTACTAGCCACCATATCCTCGGGAGAGATCCTGACGTTCATTTTCGGATCTTTCATCCTAGTCTTCGGGTACTTCTTCCTCAGGACCAGGCTTACTGCTGGTGACGAGTCCAACATCCCCAAGCTACTAATCAAGCACGAGAGGAGCGATGAACCGCCATTCGTCGATGCGACAGGAAGCCTCGCGGGAGCACTGCTTGGTGACGTTAGGCACGACCCCTTCCAGTCGGGGGCCGATCTAGCCACTCCTGCTCATGAGAGGGTCGAGCCCGGAGCGGTGCACAGGGCGAACAAGGGCGTGCTCTACATCGATGAGATCAGAATGCTGAGGATGGAGGAACAGCAGGCACTACTGGTGGCAATGCAAGAGAGGGAGCTATCAATCAGCGGTCGCTCAGAGAGGTCCTCTGGCGCACTGACAAAGTCAGAGCCCGTTCCAACCGACTTCATCCTAGTCGCAGCAGGAAACCTGGACAGCATCCAGAACATGCATCCCGCACTCAGGAGCAGGATTAGGGGGTATGGATACGAGGTCTACGTCAACACCGACATGAAGGACACAGAGAGGAACCGACGCCGGTTGATCCGATTCATAGCGCAGGAAGTCCGGAATGAGATGAAAAAGGACTCGGGCAAGTCAATCCCACACTTCGACAAACAAGCAATCTCACTGGTCTTGAAGGAAGCGCAGAGAAGGAGCGGTCGCAGGGGCAAACTATCCCTGAGGCTCAGGGAGCTAGGAGGTCTGGTCAGAATAGCAGGGGACTTAGCTGCCGAGGACGGCTCACCCCTAACACAGTCCAAGCACGTAGTTAGGGCCAGGGCCATCGCAAAGCCGCTGGAGCAGCAAGTCGCGGACAGGTACCTAGAGAGGCAGTCTGAATACTCAATGCTCGTGAACGAGGGCAACAGGGTCGGGAGGGTGAACGGTCTAGCAGTCTTGGGTGCGGATACCGGGCTTTCAGACTACTCAGGCGTGGTCCTGCCAGTCGAGGCCATGGTCACTCCCACTCAGGGCAGGTCGGGCCAGGTCATAGCAACCGGAGGGCTCTCCGACTTAGCAAAGGAAAGCGTGACCAACATCAGCGCGGTAGTGAAGAAACTCACCGGGAAGGACATCAGGGACTTCGATCTTCACGTGCAGTTCCCCGGGACCCACAACGTGGATGGCGACAGCGCATCCATCACCATGGCGACAGCCATAATCAGCGCATTCGAGGGAGTCCCGATAGACCAGAACCTCGCTATGACAGGATCGCTCACAGTTCGCGGAGAGGTCCTCCCGATCGGAGGGGTTTCCGCGAAGATCGAGGCTGCTGTCAAGTCAGGAATCAAGAGGGTAGTGATACCCAGGTCGAACATGAACGACGTACTAATTGACGAGAAGTTCGAGTCCCAGGTCGAAATCCTAGCAGTGGACTCGCTGGACGAGGTCCTGGAGCACGCTTTGGTCGGCAAGGAGGAGAAGGTCAGCCTGGTGGAAAGGCTAGCCAAGGTCATCGATACAATTTCTTCGGGCACTGACAAGCAGCCTTCCGCCTGATCACGACCAATCCTTGAAGTGCCACTCTCCGCAGGCGCATCGGTAGTTATGCCTTCCAGCCAACGCTCCTCAATGGGTATTCTGTTCCTAGTCGTCCTCGTCGATATGCTAGGCCTGACTCTGGTGATACCCTTCCTTACCTACTTCGTCCAGGACCTGGCATCCGCAGAGGGAATAGTTGACACCGGCTCCAGGGACTTCTGGGTTGGCATTGTCATTGCGACCTATTCCTTGGCGCAGTTCATTTCGACGCCAATCCTGGGATCAATTTCCGATCGAATAGGCAGGAGGCCAGTTCTTATGTTCGGCATGGCGGCAAACTCCCTATTCTTCATCGTCTTCGGGCTATCTGGTAGCCTGGCCATGGCCATAATAGCCCGGTTCCTGGCTGGTGCTGGGAACGGTAACATCGCCGTCGCCAAGGCGTACATTGGGGATATCAGCGAGGATGACCAGGTGGCTGGAAGGATGGGCATGCTCGGTGCAGCATTCGGCTTGGGCTTCATGATCGGACCGTTCTTGGGAGGTGTACTGTCCGACCCAGCAACAGGGATAGGGGGCCCTTTCGAAACCCAGTTCTGGTCTGACTACCCCTACTTGCTCCCCTGCCTCTTCTCAAGTGCCATGTCAGCGATAGCCCTGATGCTGGCATCATTCATGCTCCCCGAGAGTCTGCCAAAGGAGTCGAGGTCCGAGTCTGCGAAGTCCCCGATTTCGCAACTGGGCGAGACCTTCACAAGCATCGCGTCGGTATTGCGACTACCAAAAATCTCCGCACTGGTCAATGTGAACTTCCTGTTCCTAGTCGGTTTCACCATGATGCACGGCACGTTCATCCTGTTCACTTCAATGGATCCGGAAAGCGGAGGCCTTGGTTGGAGCGAGAGAGAAAACGGCTGGGTTTTCGCATTCATCGGGTTAGTCGGAGTCGTCGTCCAGGGTGGCCTGATCCGACCTCTGATCCGAAGGTTCAGCCTCAGGGGTTTGATGCTGGCAGGGACCGTGCTGACCGGCATCGGAATCGCCAGCATACCATATGCCTCAGCAGACATGTCCATGTTGATTTTCTGGTCATTCTGCGCTGCATTCGCTATCGGGAACGGAATCTACTCACCCACCCAAAGCTCACTACTGACATTCGCATCCAAGGAAGGAGGCCACGAGCTAGGGACTATCATGGGAGCCCAAGAGGGGCTGGGGGCCCTTGCCCGGATAATAGGGCCACTCCTATCAGCAGTGATCTGGTCTGAAACTGTCGAGGGGTCCGGACTCTGGTCATACCATACTTGCTTCAGAGTATCAGGAATCTTCTTCTTTGTGGCGTTACTAATGCAACTAGGTCTAAGGACCTCAGACGACGCAAGGAATACCGCGGGAGGCACATAGATTGGCGATTCCAGCAGCCGTGGCACACGGGGGTGCCGGAGCGGGACCGGAAAGGCTTGCCAACGTCGAGAGGGCGGTGGCCATAGCCGCGGGAATCCTAGACTCGGGAGGATCAGCCATAGAGGCGGCAGTAGAGGCATGCGTGGTCTTGGAAGATGACCCAGTTTTCAACGCCGGCACGGGCTCAGTATTCAGGACAGACGGCTCCGTCCACCTGGATGCCTCTATCCAGACCTCCGAGGGCAAGATGGGTTTCGTCATCGGAATTCAGGATACGCCGAATCCGATCAGGGTAGCAGCGGACCTTCTCGAAGAGGACATCAACGGGCTCAGCGGGGACGGGGCCAGGCTATGGGCCGACTCCAAGGGTTTCGAGAAGTCAAATGTGCAAGGCAGACCTCCCTTCGAAGGAGCCACAGACACCGTCGGAGTCGTTACCAGGGACAAATCCGGAATCATCGTTTGTGCCACGAGCACGGGGGGCACCAGCAACAGACCGCCCGGAAGAGTCGGGGACGTCCCCCTGCCTGGATGCGGATTCTGGGTCCAGGACGGGGTAGGCGTCGGGGCAACTGGGATCGGCGAGGCCATAACGAGGGGCATGATCAGCCTCAGGGTGGCAGATAGGATACTCGATGGGAACGACCTGGAGGAGTCCATGATGTGGGCCTTGGAAGAGTGCCTCGAGGGAGGTGCAGAGGTGGGCATCATAGCACTAGGCGCAGAGGGCACAGGGCACGGAGTCTCCAACAGCACGAACATGCCATGGGCCTCGTGGATTGCCAGGAAGTGAAAACCCCTACAATGGGATGCGCTTAAGGCGGGGTCTACGCTGGAAGGGCCGGAGATGGGACCTTGTCAGATATCGACACCCGCATCAAGCAGATTGCTCATGTGCTAGGCCAACTAGACGACAACCAAGTCCCTCGAAATATTCGCACGGCCTCCAAGGACGCAGTGGAGAAGTGGCTCCTCAACGCCAGCAAGGACATGGACGTCAGGCTCGGTATGACAGCCTCTATTCTGGACGAGATTTTCAACGACCCCAACCTTCCTGGCCACTACGGCCCCCTGTGCCTGCAACTACAGACAGCACTCGAGGAGATGCTGAACGAAGTCACTCGCTCCTGAGGATTGAATAGCAATCCCCCGCATGGATCTACGTTAGAAATGCCCGAGTGGACTAATCTCTCCTATGCGAATGTCGCAACGACCTCCCCCGCAGCTCATCGCGTCTCATCGGATTGGGCCGAATCTCTTGCGAGGGGGGGTGCAGCGGAGTTCGATGGCGAAGCTGAGAAGAACGGCATGATGCCACTGAGGAAGGCTGCCTCCAGCCTTCTATCCTGCGATATTGCCGACGTGTGCGTCGGATCCAGCGCCACGGAGTTGCTTTGCTCGATCGCCTGGGCGATATCCCCTCAAGAAGGGACAAACGTAGTTTCCACTAGGTCGTCATTCCCCTCCACAGTATACCCGTGGGCCAGGGTCGCCGATCAGAACGGGGCTGAGATCAGGCTTGCTGACCACGATGAAAACCTGTACACCGATCCTTCCGAACTCCTCTCACTGATCGATGAGGGCACCTCCGTTGTCACGGTCTCGCACGTCGAGTTCTCCAACGGGCAGAGGTATGACTTACGGAAGATTTCCGATGCGGCCCATTCCGTCGGAGCCATGCTCGTGGTAGATGCAACCCAGTCAATGGGGATGGTCCCCATCGACGCATACGAGACCAATGCCGATGCCATCGTGTCCTCTGGCTACAAGTGGCTCAGGGGGACATACGGGGCCGCTGTCGGATTCATCTCCCCCTCGGTCGTCAAGACTCTGAACCCCGGGCTGATGGGATTCAGGAGCAATTCGGATATCTGGGACCTGAGGGCGGATAGGCTCGAACTACCAGAGGACGCGAGCAGGTTCGAGTTCACGACCATCCACTTCGGTGCGGTCCTAGGCCTTGCGGCTGCTATCGACGAGCTTCTCGAAATGGGGATGGACGAGGTCTGGAGGCATGACCTGGGGCTCGCCGACCATCTGATAAGAGGGGCGGAGGGACTGGGGATCGAAGTAGTCTCGCCGACTTCGGAGTCGGAGAGAAGCGCGATCGTGAGCCTGAGGATGCCCTCTGGCCGGAGCAGCGTAGAGGTATCCGACAGGCTCCAGTCCGAATACTCGATACTCACCACCAGCAGATCGGGGATGCTGCGCGTGTCACCTCACATCGACAACGACATCTCGCAGATCGACTCTCTAGTTTCAGCGCTGTCTGACATCATCTCATAGGTGCGGTAGGACGATCGCCCCAGCAATTACGAACATCACGGCAGCGATGCCCCTATCGATGACTCTCCACGCATCGGGGCTATCCAGTACCTTGGACAGCCTCCTAGCGCCGTACCCGATAGAGAAGAAGAACAGGAACGAAGCAGCAGATGCCCCGATGCCGAAAGCAATCCTCTCATCCCCGGAGAAACCTGTCGATGCACCCCCTATCAGGAACAGTGTGTCGAAGTAGACATGCGGATTTAGGAAGGTGAACGCGAGAACGGCCCCCATGGTCTTCGACAGGCTTTCCGAGGCCTCGCCTTCCACGACGAACCCTTCCGGATCCATCGAAGATCTGATCCTCAGTACTCCGTATCCGAACAGGAAAGCGCCCGCACCGTAAGCGATTAGTGACTCGGCCCCATCTACGCTCGCCACTATGGCTCCGACACCTAGGATCCCAGCCGCTATCAGGACGGCATCAGCAAGCGAGCACGCTAGGCAGGTAGCGAAAACGTGTGAGCGCTTCAGCCCCTGCCGCATAACGAAGATATTCTGCGGGCCAATTGCTAGAATGAGTCCCAAACTAAGAGCGAATCCCTCGAGTCCTGCAGACCCGACACTCATGCTCATGTCGTCCTGCGCTCTGCTGCCTTCTTCCTAAAGCCCGTGTAACCGCACTTCCTGCACGATTTCGGTGGCTTGACCCCGCCGTGAGCTCGGACGGTGGCTGAGCATTTCATGCAGACCCACTTGACCAGAAGCCTTGCTTCTGCCTCAGGGTGCCTCTGTGCCATGATGTCGCGCGACCTTCCTGACCTTCATAATCGCTTCCCAACGCAACGGGCAGCCAATTATCACATCCAAAGCATTCAAACACCTATCGCCATGCACCGGGACCGTGCCTGCCAGAGTAGTGCTCGGGGCCCAATGGGGGGATGAAGGCAAGGGCAAGGCCATAGATCAACTGGCCCCCAACTCCCAATGGGCAGTACGCTTCCAGGGGGGCAACAACGCCGGCCACACAATAGTGGCCGGGGGTACCACTCTCAAGATGCACCTGCTACCATCCGGAATCACAGCCAGGGATTGCAATCTGGTGCTCGGATGCGGCATGGTGGTAGACCCATGGGTCCTAGATAGGGAGCTATCCGAGTGGGCAGAACTGACTGGGGAGAGCCCAGAGGGGAAACGCCTCTTCATCAGCGAGAGAGCAGCCGTAATCCTCCCATTCCACAGGCTATACGACTCGGCCGACGAGCTTGTCGGGACTACCGGCAGGGGCATCGGGCCAGCATACCGCGACAGGACCGAACGGGTCGGTCTGCGATTCGTGGACATCGGGCTAATCTTGGGAAGGGACACCGAGATTGCCGAGATTTCGGAGAGAATGAACGCCCAACTATCCACAGTAGGGATCGAAGAAAAGATCGAACCTGAGCAACTCAAGTCCGATCTGTCTTGGATCCACCAGAGATTCTCCGAAGCCATCAGAGCCACTGGCCCGATGCTGGACAAGGCCCTCGCCCGTGGCGAACAGGTTCTCCTGGAGGGAGCCCAAGGAGCCATGCTTGACATCGACCAGGGCACCTATCCCTTCGTAACCTCATCCATCACTTGCAGGGCGAACGCGACACACGGTGCTGGAATCCATCCCGGACACATAGACCAGTGCTACGGGATTACAAAGGCATACACCACAAGGGTCGGAAACGGTCCCTTCCCGACCGAGCTATCTCTCGAGGATGGCCCAGGGAAGCAGATGTCAGTGGTCGGCCACGAGTTCGGAACCACCACGGGGCGCCCCAGAAGGACGGGATGGCTAGATGCGGTCGCCCTCAACGAGAGCCAGCGGCTGAACGGATACACGGGACTGGTCGTCACCAAGCTGGACGTACTGGGTGGATTGGAAGAACTGAAGATCTGCACCTCGTACAATCTGGATGGGGATGAGATCGACCACGTCCCGTCCTCGTCCGAGGAACTCGCCAGATGCACGCCCGTCTACGAGAGCCACCCGGGATTCCCCGCGCTCGACGAGGAGGAGTGGATAGAGATGGCAGAGGAGTCCAGGAAGGGAGGGGGCATAGACTCCCTGCCCAGCCCAATCAGGTCCTACCTATCCAGAATCGAGGAGATCACAGGCGTGCCCGTAGTCAGCGTGGGAGTCGG
Source organism: uncultured Candidatus Poseidoniales archaeon (assembly GCA_902573015.1). Taxonomy (GTDB): domain Archaea; phylum Thermoplasmatota; class Poseidoniia; order Poseidoniales; family Thalassarchaeaceae; genus UBA36. The sequence continues at coordinate 24,033 of CACGIE010000011.1, forward strand.
CCCGGACCGCCTCGCTTCCGTAGCCAGCGCAGGCGGGCCATTCGACGTGGAAATGTCCGAAGCAACCTTCTAATCGACACGCATCGCCGGGATGGCATGGGATTCAAGTCGAGGGCCCGAAAGAGGAGGGATTCTTCCCAAGGCCGAGATGGGGACTCGTCCAATGATGACAAGCCCGAATTCGTGGGGGACGTCCCATGCGACATCAAAGGGTGCGGAAAATGGGCCGACAAGAAGGTAGGCGGTAGGAAGATGGCCTACGACAGAGCAGTGGACGTCTGGGGGACCTCTGGCATTTCCAAGAAGGTCCGGAAGATCTCGCTCTGCAAGCCCTGCTACAGGACTTGGAAGAAGGAGAAGAAGGGCGAGCCGAAGGAGTGGGAGTAGCCCAGAATCAACCTGCGAAACTATGTTAGACGATTCGTCCCCCAGGGTGCCCTATGGGCCAGCCAGTAAATGAGCCGATAATGGGATTCGCGCCAGGAAGCCCGGAGAGGGAGGCGCTCCAGAACGAGATGGACAGACAGCTTGGAGAGGTAATCGAGATCCCATGCGTGGTCAACGGCGAGCTGATCTTCACCGGAAACACCGTCACCCAGGTGGTCCCCCACGACCATGGACACATCCTGGCGAACGTCCACCTTGCTGGGAGGGAGGAGATTGAGGCAGCTTGCAGGGCGGCCGTCGATGCCCAGGAGTCCTGGATAGATCTGGGCCTGGAGGGCAGGTGCGCCATCTTCGAGAGGTGCGCTGACCTGCTGGCCGGGGACTGGAGGATGCGCGTCAACGCCTCCACTATGCTGAACCAGTCGAAGACCGCCTTCCAGGCCGAGATAGACTCGGCCTGCGAGCTGATCGACTTCTGGAGGTTCAACTGCCACTACGCCAGGGGCTTCCACGACGACCTGCAACCACTGGTCTCTCCCGCGGGCGTCGAGAACTCCACCGAGATCCGCCCCCTCGAGGGATTCGTCCTCTCCATCACGCCGTTCAACTTCACCAGCATCGCCGCCAACCTGCCGAGCGCACCCGCTATCGTGGGATGCACCTCCGTCTGGAAGCCGAGCAGGAACTCGTACCACTCCAACTACGTCCTGATGCAGCTGATGATGGATGCGGGACTCCCTCCGGGGGTCATCAACTTCCTACCCGGATCGGGAGCGGAGATCACAGGGGCGGCCCTGTCCAATCCTGACTTCGCCGGATTGCACTTCACCGGCTCCACCTCGACCTTCCAGGGGCTCTGGCAGGAGATCGCCAAGGCACTGCCCGACCTGAGGTCCTACCCTCGGATAGTGGGCGAGACGGGAGGCAAGGACTTCGTGGTGGCCCATCCGGACTGCGACCACCGGGGCCTGTTGGTGGCTCTCCTGAGGGGCTCGTTCGAGTACCAGGGGCAGAAGTGCAGCGCGGCCAGCAGGGCTTACATCCCCTCGTCTGTGTGGGATGCGATAGGGGACGACCTGTGCTCCGAGGTCTCCAGGATCAAGATGGGCGATGCCCGGGACTTCACGAACTTCATGACTGCCGTCATCGACCAGAGGGCCTTCGACAAGATATCCGGCTACATCGAGAGGGCCAAGGAAGACGATTCCTGCGAGGTGGTCGTCGGAGGGGGCCACGACGACTCCACCGGCTGGTTCATCGAGCCGACGATAATAGTCACGACCAACCCGGCCTCCGAGACGATGTGCGAGGAGATCTTCGGGCCGGTCCTGACCGTCTACGTCTACGAGGACGACGACTTCGAGGGGGCCCTGGAGACGTGCGACAAGGGATCGCCGTACGCCCTCACCGGATCCATCTTCGCCAACAACGAGGAGGACGTCCAGAGGGCGTTCGAGGCTCTGCGCTTCGCAGCCGGGAACTTCTACATCAACGACAAGCCAACCGGTGCAGTGGTGGCCCAGCAGCCGTTCGGCGGAGCCAGGGCGAGCGGGACCAACGACAAGGCCGGAGGACCGCTCAACCTGCTTCGATGGATCAGCCCGCGCTCCGTGAAGCGCACGCTGGACATCCCACAGGACTGGGGATACCCGTTCATGCAGCCAGAGTGAGAATCGGCAAGGTTGAACTGCCCGCTCCCTACCGAACTCATGGGGAGCAACTTGCTGAGAGGTCGCCTAGGCGACGACCCGCGAACCTGATCTGGGTAATTCCAGCGGAGGAAGAGAAATGGAAACGAACACCGCATACATACTGACTGCAAGCGTACTGGCCGTCTTCGGGTACATCGGATACCAATCCGCAACGAGGGACATCGACGATGACGAATACCTCTCATCCAGGGGGACCCAGGGGTGGCTCGGGATAGGCCTGAGCCTGTTCGCCTCGGGAATGGGCGTCTGGGTCCTGCTGGGACCCTCCGAGGTCGCCTACTACGGCGGTTTCTGGGACGTGCTCGGATACGCAGCCTCATCGATGACCCCCTTCCTGCTACTGGCCTACGTCGGGCCGATGATCCGCGACCGCATCCCCCTCGGAATCACCCTGGCCGACTACGTCAGGCAAAGGCTTGGCAGGCCCATGCAGTTCTACGTGGGGGTGATCTCCATCCTCTACATGTTCACATTCCTCTTCGCGGAGTTCACTGCGATAGGCAAGGTGATGGAGCACCTCTCGGGGATGGACTCCCTTCACCCGATGATAATGGTGGGGATCGTCACAGCGGCCTACACCGCCTACGGGGGCCTTCCTGCCTCATTGGCCACTGACAGGACCCAGGCATGGGTCATCGCCGTCCTCGTCACGATGATCCTGGTTGTCCTCGTAGGGGGGGACCTTGGCCAGATGATCGATGACGCAAGGGCGTACAACACGGATGACGATTGGTCGCTCCTGGGCAGCATGAGCTACATGGGCTCGTGGGAATCGGGCCTGGCGCTGATAGTCGCGGTGACAGCCGCGGAGATGTTCTCCCAGGGCAACTGGCAGAGGGTGTACGCCTCGGACAACGACGAGTCCCTCAGGAAGGGGGCCCTCCTGGCCGCCGCCATGGTCTTCCCACTCGTGTTCGCCATGGGCTTCCTCGGTACCGTGGCGGCCGGGCAGGGGGGGATCGCAGACCCCTCCATCGCCTTCTTCTACCTGATCGACGAGTCCGGCCTGGTCGTAGCTTCGGTCCTCATAGTGCTGGTGATATCCCTCGTCTGCTCCAGCGCCGATACGCTGCAGAACGCGATCGTCGCCTCGATATCCAGGGACATCTACGACAGCAGGATGGACCTCCAATTATCCAGGATCGCCACCATAGCGATGATACCCATCGCGATATACCTTGCATCGGGCCCGACGATCCTCGGCTTCGAGTTCAACGCGTGGAGCGTGTTCGGGATATTCCTGTTCGCTGACATGCTGGCGGCAGCCACCGTCTCCCCCGTCCTGATGACCCTGTGGGGGGGAGTGTCGTCCCGCGGGGCCCTCATCGGCTGCGTGGCCGGCTTCGCCTCGGTGGCGATATACGGGCTGTACGAGCCCCCGGCCGATGCCGCGTTCTACATGTACATCGTGCACCCCACAGGTGGGGCTGTCCCAGCGAGCGAGGGCGGACTCACCAACCTCTACGCGTTCCTCTCGGCCATCATCGGGTCAACCGCGGCGACGGTAGTAGGTTCATACGCACTGCCCGACGAGTAGGGCCATGCTCGCAGCGCTCAGGCCCTGGAGGAGGTTCTGGGCAGGCCCATGGTCACGCAGGGACGGGGCCGGGGGGGCTTGGTTCCCCCTCGAGGTGTTCGTCCTCGGGCTCCTGCTGGTGGCGGTCCCGTACTTCTCCACCAACAACATCGCCAGCATGTACCTGGATACGGTCTGGGACCCGGAGATCGCCCTGGACCGCGAGCTCCCGGTCGTCAACTGGATGATCCTCCCCTACACCCTGCTGTACCTTTTCTACCCCGCCACCCTGATACTCTGCCCCCGGGATGAGAGGGGGCACGCGGAGCTCGCGGTCGGTATGCAGACCCTGATCATGGTAACCGCGTTCTGCTGCGCCATCTTCCTTCTGCTCCCTGCCGAGATAGACATGAGGGACCAGATCGACTGGGACTCCCTCAACGGGTGGGAGTCCGTACTCTTCGAGTTCATCCACTTCTCCGACAACCCCTGGAACGCATGGCCGAGCCTGCACATCGTCCACTCCTACCTGCTCGCACGACTGATGACGGTATGGGCATCGAGGAGGGCCGCGGAGTCGAGCGCATGGAACCTCTTCCTGGTCGTGCTCTGGGTAGAGTGGGCCCTGCTCTGCATCAGCATCCTGACCACCAAGCAGCACTACCTGTTCGACCTGGTGACGGGGATAGCAGTCGCACAGCTTGCCTGGATGGCAACTAAGCCCACCCTCGACGAGATCGAGGAGATGGGTCCCTCGGCCTTCGCCGAGAAGTGCGGGTGGACCGACTAGTTGTAGACGATGGACAGCAGACCGTTGGCGGCCTTCTCGCATGCGTTCGCCACGTCATCCATCCTCTGCAGGACCCTGTACATGTGCACAGCAGCCAGCGGCGCATCCTCGCCGTGGCTGAATACGTAGGCAGCGGCCTTGCTCTCAACCAGGTCCGCCTCGTGCTCTGCCAGGTTGACCTCGTCGATCAACTCCCCGAGCCTGTCCCTCCCCGCCTTGGTGTAACCCGAAAGGGCCACGTCCTTGAGCTGGGAGACAGCGTCCTCGTAGAGTGAAGTGGTCTTAGCAACGGCCTCTGCCATCTCCTTGAGCATACCCCGTGCCTCCTTGTCGACGAACAGCTCCCTGAAGGATAGTTGCTCGGCGACGTTCTGTGCATAGTCCGCAATCCTGTCCTGCCTGGAAACCATCCTGAACAACTCGTCCTTGCCCTGTAGGACAGATATCTGGCCAGACCCGAGCCTCTTCCTGATGTCGTTCTTCACTTCATCTGCCCTGAGCTCTGCTTCGACCGTCGATGTGATGTGGTCCTCCGGGTCGTCCCCATCCGCAGCGGCATTTACCGCGCTGAGCATGTGGCCGACCGTCTCCTCTACGGCAACTGCGTGTGCGTGGAAGAGCTCGAAGTGAGTCGGTGCCCCCTTGTTGTCCGCGCTACCGGCATCGGAAAGGGCGTCCTCGACGTGGATTTCCTCGTCCCAAGTGGCCCATATCACGTACGCGACAATTGCGAATGCTATCGGGATGATGACCAGGAGCTTGATCGGGTCAGAACCGGAGGCAACGTAGATCGCTATCGATCCGAAACCAGCAGCAGGTAGACTTGCAACCCATGAGGAAACGATCTTGCCGAACACCCTGAAGTCAACGGCCTTGGCTCCGCCCGCGAGGCCGACTCCCACCACTGCTCCAACTAGGGTGTGGGTGGTGGAAACGGGAACGGCCAGGAATGGCATGGAGAAAATCAGGATGGTGGTCGCAGCGCCGAACTCTGCGGCGAAACCCCTAGTGGGCGTGATGTCGGTGATCTTGTGCCCTATGGTGTCCATGACTCTCCATCCCCAGGTCATAACGCCAATCGCTATTCCCGCGCTGCCTAGTAGGACCAACCAAACCGGGACGTCTGCTTTGGCGGCCAGCACCCCATCGCTGGATATTACCTGGTAGACCGCAGCCATCGGCCCTATGGCATTCGACCGGTCGTTGGCACCGTGCGCGAATGCGACGTATGCCGCAGTGATGACCTGTAGCCAAACGAATATCCGCTCGACGCCGTGGAAGCCGTCCTCCTCGCCCTTGAACTCGTAGTTCCTCAGTACGTAAGCAAGAACGCTTGCTGCTATTACCGCGATGACGAATGCGAGGATTATGCTGTTTATCGGGAACCAGGCGTTGTCGACAAAGGGGTCCCAAGAGCCGTTCTCTTTGACTGGGAGCCAGTCGTACTTGTCGTCTATCCAGCCATTGGACTCCGCTCTTGAGAAGAATCCCTTGAGGGCCTTGAACTGGAGCGCTATGCCAAGGACGAAGAAAGTGGGGATCGCCATGATCGGGGCGAGCCACCTCGACCTCTCTTCGGGGTTGTTCGATTCGAGGATGGTCTCGCGGACTATCCAGAACGTTCCGAATGCCAGCAGTCCCCCCATCAGCGGGCTGGCGACCCATGACATGACTACCTCCTGGGTCTTCTCCCAGTTGATCAGCTCAGTGTCGTGCTGGACCTCTAGAACCAGTCCGACTCCGATGATCCCCCCGATTATGCTGTGAGTGGTGGAGACTGGCAGCCCCAGCCTGGTGGCCGTCGTCAGCCATATCGCAGCCGCCATCATGGCTGCGATGAACCCGTACATCAGGTCGTTGGCGAAATCGTTTGTCACGGTTTCGAAGTCTACAACCAGTATTCCCTTCCGTACGGTGTCAGTCACCGCATCCCCTGCGAAGAAGGCCCCGCAGAACTCGAAGACGGCGGCAATAATCACCGCTTGCTTCAGTGTTAGGGCCTTCGAGCCAACCGAGGTCCCCATAGCGTTCGCAACGTCGTTTGCCCCTATGTTCCAAGCCATATAGGCACAAACGATCAATGACAGAATCAGTACTAGCCACATAACTCCTGAGAGTTCCATATTCTATATTGGGTATATAGTCAGTATATCAATTTTCGAATATAGTAACTATATAGAAAATAAACAAAACGAGGTACTGCAAGGATAATGTAAGTATATATTCTGATCCCCTTTCCGCGATTACATGGCGGGTGCACCTGAAAAATCTGAAGTTAGAAAAATTCAGTTGACAGGCGGTTCGACCTATATCGTAAGTCTTCCAAAGAAATGGGTCATGGAACATGGGCTGAATGCACGGGATCAGATTAGGATAGAATGGAGGCCTTCAGGAACCCTTCGAGTAATTCCCGAGGCATCAACTGTAACTAAGAGGAGGGAGGTAGATGTCGACCTCTCATCCGTTCCGGATGAAATGATGTTCGATCACCTAATCGCAGCTTACCTTTCTGGCAATCAGCTAATTCGAATTCATTCAAAGAAAGGTTTCTCTAGGTTCCACCGGAAGGTGTTTAGAAAGTTCATAGGATCGACGAGAGGTATCGAGATTTCCAGTGAGTTTGAGAATACTATCGAGATGATCAGCCTCATCAATCCTGCTGAGATGCCCCTTTATTCAACCCTAAACAGGATGTACCTTCTCATTTCAAGCCAAGTCAGGGATGTGGTAGATGTTCTGTCATCCGGGGACAAGGAGTTGCTCGAGGATGCCGAGGAAAGAGAGGGGGAAGTGGATGCGCTAAGATTGCTTCTTGAGAGACAAGTTGGCCAGATTTTAGAGTCAGCTAGCATTGAGTCAAATCTCGGAACATCTAGGTGGGAAGCATCAGAGTTGAGCAAGGTGGTTCGTACCCTAGAGAGAATGGGCGACCACTCATTCGCAATTTGCACTTTAACCAGGGATTATGAATCTCCAAAAGGAATCAATACCGGAACTTTGCCACTATCAGCAATCCCCATTTGGCAGTCCTCAATAAAACTACTAATTTCTAATTTCAGAAAGAGGCGAATTTCCGAGATTCATCAGGCTAAGGCACAATTGATTTCCGCAAGAAAAGATCTTGAGAAGTATGAGGATGAACTCAGATCCAGCGATATTGACATCAAAGACGCGTTGTTTCTCGATAGAATTTCTGAGTCACTAAGAAGGATGTGCGCCTATTCCATAAACATGGCTGAAGTTCTCCTAAATATCCAAGCACATAGAGACTCTATAGAAGTAGCAAATTGAATTAAATAAATTCTAAACTATAGAGACAATATATCTTCTATCCGTCTATAGCAATAGCGTTGCCTTTTTTCATTTGGTATATCCAATACGGGAGTTTGAGGAATTACGATGAATGTAAAGACGAAGACAACCCTAATGATTGCCCTGTTTTTCTGCAGCATGCTCGCAGGATGTGCAGGAGATGACGATAAACCAAGCCTGGTTCAGACCGGCTCCTCTACCGTTTTGCCACTTGCCGTGGTGTGGGCAGAGGACTACCAGGATGCCGATGTATCGGTATCCGGCGGTGGAAGCAGCCACGGTCTGAACGCCCTCCTCAACGGGGAAGCCGATCTGGCCGATGCAAGTCGGATAATGAAGAACAAGGACTACGGGAAATTCGATGATTGCGACGATACTGCTGTAGACGAATCGACCGGATCAACATCCACTCCTTGTAACGGGGTTCTTCCGGTTAAGTGGGTATTGGCCTTCGACGTACTGGCCACCATTGTTCACCCAGATAATGACTGGGCCACATCGATGAATTTCACACAACTTTACTCGATTTTCACTGATGACAACCCAGCTGCTTACTGGGACGAGGTTCCAGGGATGGAATCTACAGCACCTCATGAGTTGATAGAAATCTACGCGCCGGATGAAGCAAGCGGGACTTTCGACTTCTTCTTCGAATCAGTAATCGAAGATTGGGGCAAGGACTCGCAGGTCGCTGGAACAAGGTTAGAGTCCGGGGACGGCGTTTACCATCCTTCGGCAGATGACAATGTGATAATGACCGCCATCAAGAATAACCCCTACGCAATAGGATATCTCGGGTTTGCATATGTTAAGGAAAACCCCGGAAGCGTAGGATTAGTCTCATTGGATGGGGGCTCGGGCCCAGTCGAACCGTCACTTTCGACCGTCGCCGACTACCCGATGGCCAGGCCCCTTCACGTGTACACCGATGCTTATGCAGACAACCGGGATGCTGTTGAGGGTTACATCGCCTTCTGCCTTTCCGATGAGGGCCAGTCTGTGGTAGATGAGGTAGGATATGTTCGCGTGGAAATGGTCGATCCAGACCTACTATCCGAACAACTGTCGAGAATAAACTGAGGATTGAGGTGATGACGGAGGCGAATCCATTAGAGGGCGATTCGCCAAAACACAAATTTGTGCTGGGCTCTCTTTTCGCCTCCGCATCCCTCTCAGTAGTAGCCAGTGCACTGATCATCTACACTCTCGCCGAGGGAACCATCGAGTTCTTCTTGGCCGAGGAAGCCACATTCTTGGGCTTCATAGGCGGGGGGGAATGGGTCCCAAACGGTAGGAATCCAAGATTCGGGATATGGCCACTACTCTCCGGGACCTTCCTAATTGCAGGGGGGGCACTGCTAATCGCAGTTCCATTGGGGGTTTCAGCTGCCCTATACCTGTCCGAATTTGCGAGCAACAGGTCAAGGAAGATACTGAAGCCAGCCGTGGAGATACTAAGCGGTATCCCGTCAGTTGTTCATGGGTTCTTCGCGCTTCTTGTCATCAGTCCTTTCATCAGGACCTACTTCGACGCTTCTTACTTCAATGCGGCTAGCGCCATTATCGTAGTAGCAGCGATGATTCTACCAATCATCGTTAGTATCTCTGACGATGCTATACGAGCCATACCAAGGGAGATGAGAGAGGCGAGCCTAGCTCTGGGAGCAACGCGTTGGGAGACGGCGAGTCGAGTAGTCTTGCCCGCAGCTAGATCTGGGATCGTGGCCTCTGTGCTATTGGCCCTCGCGAGGGCCGTTGGCGAGACAATGGCGGTTACTCTGGCCGCCGGTTCAGTCGCCTCGCTTCATTTGGACCCCCTCAGGGAAGTACAGACACTTACCGCATACATAGCGCAGGTAGCAACCGGAGACATTCCACCTGGAACTGCAACAGACGCAGGTTTCGCCGTAGGCGCTACTCTTTTCATTCTGACTTATACAGCAAACACCCTTGCTATAGGGGCCACCAAGAAGAGGCTAGGTAGGAAGCCAGGGAAACTCAGCAAGTCATTAGGAAATCTCTCCAGAAAGGCTCGAAGCGTCATCTCTTCGTTCTCAAATGGCGATATTCCGGGAAGGGCCCCAGTTGATCCTCTATCTCCGAACAGCACTGATTTGAAGAGGAGGAGATCAGAGGTCATATGGCGGCGATTGATTGGATCAAGCCTTCTATTGGGAATGGGTTTCCTGACAATTCTATTGCACAGCGTGATCAAGGCAGGGGCGCCCGGAATCGACTTGGCATTCCTAACGGACTACCCCTCGTCACGAGCGCACCTAGCAGGGATAGGGCCAGTTATTCTAGGCTCGATTTGGCTGATTGCACTAACGATGATTTTCGCTCTTCCTGCCGGAGTAGGTGCCGCGGTGTATCTCACTGAAATGTCGAGACCGAGCCCGATAAATCTCTTCTTGAGGAGGACAATTCAGAATCTCGCCGCCGTACCTTCGATAATTTTCGGACTCGTGGGTCTGTACGTATTCTCCAGGATGCTGGGCTTCGGACTTAGCCTTCTTACTGGGTCACTAACCTTGGCAATGATGGTCCTCCCAATGATCGTAGTAACATCAGAAGAGGCGTTACTAGCCGTCCCCAAGGGATTCAGGGAAGGAGCCCTTGCGGTTGGTGCTACACGATGGCAGGCGGTACGCTACCATGTACTCCCAAATGCAGTCCCCGGAATAGCAACCGGGGCAATACTCTCCGTCGCTAGGGCACTGGGTGAGACCGCTCCAATCCTATTCGTCGCTAGTATTTTCTCCAAGACGGCGCCAACTGGAGTCTTGGACGGTTTCATGGCCATGCCCATCCAGATATTCTTCTGGACACGTCATCCGTCGCAATCCTTCCAAGACTTAGCAGCGAGCACTATCCTAGTGCTGCTCATGCTTCTATTAATTCTCAATGCAATAGCCCTGTTCGTCCGTAACAGGGCAGAGGCTAGGAGGTCGTGGTAATGAAAAAAGGAGGAAACATATCCGTTAAGAATTTGACAATAAAATATGGGGACAAGGTAGCAATTAACGACGTCTCTATCGAATTAATTGAGGGGAAAGTCACTGCATTCATTGGTCCATCGGGCTGCGGAAAAAGCACTTTCCTTAGGGCATTCAACAGAATGAATGACGAAATCATCGGTGCTTCCATGGAGGGGGATATTTCTTGGATGGGCAAGCAAATATTGAGCGATGAAATCGATCCTGTTCTCCTACGTCGTGCGGTTTCTATGGTATTCCAGAAGCCGAACGTATTCCCGATCTCCATCTACGAGAACGTAGCATTCGGATTACGCATTCAGGGCGAAAATGAACCCTCCAATCTCGATGCCGCAGTCAAGCAGAGCCTAGTGGACGCAGCACTATGGGATGAGGTCAAGGATCGACTCTATGATGATGCATACTCTCTATCCGGAGGGCAGCAGCAGAGACTCTGCATAGCTAGAGCACTAGCTATCGGCCCCTCGGTTCTTTTGATGGATGAGCCAACATCCGCCCTAGATCCGATAGCTACTGCCAAGATCGAGGAACTCATTTCAACACTGAAATCAAAACTAACCATAGTGATAGTGACACATTCGATGAGCCAAGCGTCTAGGATCTCAGATCACACGGCCTTCCTGTATCTGGGCGATCTGATTGAATTCGGAGAAACCAAGCAGATATTCGAAGATCCAAAACAGGAGCTAACTGGGCAATACATCTCCGGAAGGTTCGGCTAGAACCAAGGACTCAGCGAATTTGTTAATTCCATATGGGTCCCTAAAATATCGCTTCAGAGATGTAAAAAAAGCCGCTTCCCACTATACCTGCCATCACCAGCTTGTGGATCCATTCTGACTTCATGGCCTCCAACCACCTCTTCCCGGCCCTCACGCCGAGCAAAGCGGCCACCACTAGTAGCAAGGTGACCTGTAGGTGCTCTCCTATCTCCTCCGGTCGGAAGTATAGGTAGACAGGGACTCTCGACAGGTCCACGCAGAGCGCGAGTACGCTCGCTGTGGCGGCATATGCCATCTTGTCCGGAAGACGACGAGTGAGGAACATCGCCCTCAAGGCACCTTGGTGCCCGGAAAGGCCCCCCATGAAGCCAGACCCGAATCCGCCTATCCGGTCGTTTGCCTCCGGGATCCTAATCCCCGTCCACGACTCGCTTAGGGTCAGCAGGGGTAGGAGGATTAGGAAGGCACCTATCAGGGCGAGGAGGGGGTCCTGTGGGACCTTGCTCTGCAAAGCGGCCCCAATGACCGCACCCACCACGAGCCAGATGCCGTAGTGCCTGAAAGCGGAGAAGTCGACGCTGTCCCTCAGAGCCAGGAACTTCCCTGCATTGTGCGCCCCATGCACCACTGCGACAACTGCCACTGCCTCGTGAGGCCCCATCATCAGGAGAACTACCGGAGTGAGCATGGTCGACAACCCGAAGCCAGCAGGGACGGTCAGGGCTGCGGCCAGGAACGCAGCAACGAAGGCCAGAGCCAAGAACTCCATGGCACTCTGAAGAATCGGACAACAATTGATGTTTCTCCCATTATTTTCCACAAACCACAGCCTAATAGGTTCCAGCCTTGCCCATGACCTGCTCCTAGAGCATTATGGGGATGGTGGGCCAATGTCGAAGAAGGGTATCCTGATTGCCGTTGAGGGAATGGACGGATCCGGGAAGAGCACGCAGGCAAAGCTGCTGTACCACTGGCTGAGGGCCAAGGGCCTACCGGTCTTCCACACCGAGTGGAACTCCAGCAAGATCGTCAAGCAAGCGACCAAGATAGGGAAGAATACCCGTAGACTGCTACCAATCACGTTCCACATGATACATGCCGCAGACTTCGCAGACAGGTGGGCACAGCAGATAGAACCGGTCTTGGAGATAGGCGGGATAGTGATTTGCGACCGCTACAAGTACACGGCCATGGCGAGGGACGGTTCCAGGGACGTCCCCCGAGAGGTCATCGAGGACACATACTCATTCGCGAGGGAGCCAGACCTAACCCTGTACTTCGACGTCCCGGTGGACGTCAGCTTCGACCGCATCGCCAAGGGCCGACCGAGCCTGAAGTTCTACGAGGCCGGTTTGGACATGGGCTGGACAACCGACCCATTCGAGTCCTACAGGATATTCCAGGGCAAGGTCTCGGAGATCTACTCGGGACTCGTGGACGAGGGCAGGATCGAACGCCTCGATGCCGAGGGAACAGTGGCGGAGGTCCAGTCCAGGGTGAGGGAGACCTTCGACAAGCACATCGACCTCTCTGAGGTCCAGGTCATCGACCAATCGGACAGGCTAGCACAGAACCTCAGCGAGTCCGACATCGACTGGCTAACTTACTCGGAAGGTGATGGGAAATGAGTCACGCGGGCAAGCTGATCGTAATCGAGGGACCGGATAACGTAGGAAGGAGTCTGCACACACGCCTCCTTTCTGCCAGGCTGAAGGCGCACGGCATCGCAACCCACATCATAGGGCTGGCCCGCTCCGAACTGATGGGCGAGATTGTGAAGTCAAGAACCGCTGACATCCACCAGCTGAACTGGCGAACCAGGTCGCTCCTGTACGCCACAGACCTACACGACCAGATCAAGCACGAGGCCGAGCCGCTGCTGGACGCCGGATTCGTGGTCATCGCGGATCGGTACACACTCACTCCGAGGATCAGGGAGCAGGTGAGGGGCGGGGACGGGGATTGGATCGACTCGCTCTACTCCAATACCCCAGATCCCGATGCCATGATCGTACTGCACGCAGGACCACGGCGACTGTTGAATCGAATCATGTTCGGGGAGAGCTTGGAG
>CACGIE010000012.1 GCA_902573015.1 uncultured Candidatus Poseidoniales archaeon
CTATGCGACTGATAGAGCGTCCTTCCGTTGCAGTTATGTCCTGAACTTAATCCCGCAAGCCATGGTACAATCGGTAGCTATAATCGGAGCGGGAAACATGGGCTCGGGCATCGCCCAGAAGAGCGCCACTGAGGGATTCTCCGTCCAGATGGTTGACAGGGAGGAGCAATGGGTGGACAAGGGCAAGGCCACCATAGACAAGTTCCTCCAGGAGGCACTAGAGAGGCGGATCTTCCGACCCGAGCAGGCGGAAGGCATCAAGTCAAGAATCAGGGGTGTGGTCGGACACGAGAACGTCTCCCCTGACACCGACCTCGTGATCGAGGCCGTCTTCGAGGACTTCGAGCTGAAGAAGGAGATATTCTCCAGCCTGGACAGCACATGCGGGGAGAACACGATTCTGGCTACCAACACATCCTCGCTCTCCGTTAACGAGCTCGCCCAGCAGGTAGAGAGGAAGGACAGGTTCGTGGGGATGCACTGGTTCTACCATCCTGCCAAGAACCGCCTCGTGGAGATAATCCCGGCCGAGACCACCTCCCAGGAGACGATGGACGCCGTCGAGCAGTACTGCAAGACGATGGGTAAGGTCATCATCATCTGCAAGGACAGGCCCGGATTCGTGGTGAACCGATTCTTCGTGCCCTGGATCAACGAGGCCTGCAGGCTCCTCGAGGAGGGAGTCGCCACGGCCGCGCAGATAGACGCAGTGGCCTGCAAGGAATTCAGAATCGGACTAGGCCCATTCGGACTGATGAACCTCACCGGACCCACGATCGCGCTACACAGCAGCGACTACCTGTCCGATCAGCTCTCCGTACCCCGCTTCGCTGGTGCCGACAACATGCGCGCCCTAGTGGAGAAGGGCGAGACGTGGGAGATCGACGAGGATGGGGAATGCGACGAGGAAGCATCCAGGATAATCAAGGAGAGGCTGATGGGTCAGGCCTTCGCGGTCTGCTCCCAGATAGTCGAGGAAGGAATCTGCAGCATGGAGGACGTCGACAGGGGAGCCAAGGTCGGGCTAAGATGGACAATGGGCCCCTTCGAGATCGCCAACAGGATTGGAGTCACGGAGGCATCCAGGATGGCCATGGGATATGCAGACATGGCGGGTCTGGAGGTGCCCGAATGGTTCTCCCGGAGGTCCGATCCCTTCGAGTTCAGCTACGTCGACGTGGATGTGGACGAAGCTGGCATCGCCACGGTCCTCATCAACAGGCCAGAGGCGATGAACGCGCTCAACGTCACAGTGGTAGGCCAGCTGGGCCGGGTGATGGAGGACCTCAATGCGAGGTCAGACGTTAACACAATCGTATTCGAGGGAGCGGGGAAGGCATTCGTCGCGGGTGCGGACGTGAAGTTCTTCGTCGACATGATTGGCGAGGACTCCTTCGACAAGATCGAGGAGTTCACCAAGGACGGCCACAGGGTCCTGAACATGATCGAGGACTCTCCCCACACCACGATCGCCCTGACTACAGGCCTGGCACTAGGCGGGGGTCTGGAGCTGGCACTGTCCTGCGACTACAGGGTGGGCACAGAGAAGACCATGCTCAGGTTCCCAGAGACCTCGATAGGGATCTACCCGGGTCTCGGAGGAACTCAGCGCGCTACAAGGGTCTGCGGGATAGAGGCAGCGCGCTTCGCCGTCCTCGCTGGCAACTTCATGGACGCACCCACGGCAACAGCACTGGGTTTCATCACCCATCTGGTCGATCCCTCAGAGGTCTCGCACACGGTCAGCACTATAGCTTCCTCCGGCAAGCCGGACGACAAGTACCCTGGCAGGCCATCAGACCCGAGCCACCCGGTATCGTTCATTTCCAAGGCGTTCTACTCCGACGCCAACATGGGCGCGATCCTCTCCGGGGAGGTCCCAGAGGGATTCGACCCGGAGGACAAGAACATCGCAAGACAGCTAAAGTCGCTGTCCAGGGCCGCCCCGGTGGCCGTCAGGATCGCAAGCGATCTTCTTGACAAGGCACTCTCAACCGACCTCGCTGCAGGCCTCCAGCTGGAGCTGGACGCGCTAGACGAGATCTTCGCTACGCAGGATGCGTGCGAGGGCCTCTCCGCCCTGGTCGAGGGCCGTCGCCCGGAGTACCTGGGTTCCTAGTTCGCAGTTAGTGATACCACCCCGCAAGTCATACACGAAGTGGTCCTAAGCTCCGGGGTCAGGTACTCCCGGTACACCAGGCAGGGCGATCCGCAACTAGGGCATGCAGCCACGCCCTGCAGACCAGACATCACCATGCGCTCACTTCCTTCGCGGATACTCCGACCAAGGGGGCGCCCGGCAGTCTGCCATGGCTCTCACCACTATCTCGAATAGGCTCATTCAGAGATCCTCCTTTTCTTCCCAGGCATTCATCACTTCGTTCATCCATTGTTCCAACCATTTGTCCATCTATGCTTTCCTCTTTAAAGTTAGTGCTTTTTTTACACCTACTAGTCAAAACCAATAGACTGACTCATATTAATGCCCAAGTATCCGCGATCACATTACGGTGTGGTTTATACACTAGATACCATTCTAACTACTTGATAACACCATGCCGAAAAAGCCGATGTCGATCTCAGATGAAGACTACAAGAAAGTGAACGAAGCGATTTCAGCCGTGATGGATGACGGGAAACAAATCAGGTCTATCTTCGAGTCTTACTACGACGGCGACCCCGACATAGAGTGGGAGGTCGACGCTGCAGTCGAGAGCTTCGACATCTTCAGCTCCAGATGGACCACTGAGATACTCTGCTGCCTGTACGTGGCCGGTCCGCGTAGGTTCAACGAGCTCAGGAAGCTCCTGCGAGGGATCTCCTCCAGGACGCTCTCCGACAAGCTGACCAAGTGCGTCGAGACAGGCTTGGTCGACAGAGTGGTCGAGACGACCAGCCCGGTGAAGGTGACATATCGGCTGACTGATCACGGCAAGGATGCTGGCAGGCTCTTGGGGCCTCTGGTGGCCTACATGAAGATCCACAGGGGACGAGTAATCAGGCACAGCGTCTGAACGAGCATCCACGACTCAAGTGACCCTGCAAGGTTAAAGCCTGCATTTGTAGACTCAGGCCATGGCAATAGTGAGGCAACTCCGCGAGTCCTACCCCTGGATTGCCGACTCGTTGACCGCTTTCGTGGCCGGTACCACTGGCCTCGCGGCCCTGATTCCATTCGCCCCGCTAGCCAGCGGAACTCTCTCAGCACCTAGGGAGAATGCATGGGAGCACCCACTGAGGGGCAGCATCCTCCGTACCCTGGAGAGATCGCCAGGAATACACTTCAGAGAGCTCCAGAGGCAGCTCGAGGCGGCTAATGGCACCCTTAGGCATCATCTCAGAGTCCTCGTCAACGAGAGGTCGGTAACCGTGGTACCAGTCAATGGGAGGACATGCTACTATGCCGGTGCGCCCGCCCAGGTAGAGATTCTCGAAGGTACGGGAGTCACCGACCAGGCAACTGCAGCAGCGATGCTACCAGTCGGACTTTCAGGTGTACAGAGGAAGATTGTGACCAGACTGTCTGACTCGCCTAACCCCCCTTCGCAGGCCCAGCTGGCCAGGGATCTCGGCAAGTCTAGGACCACGGTGAACAGCGCAATCGGCATACTAAGGAAGAGGGGGATAGTCAATCATGGCACTCTTTCCCTGGCTCCCCATCTCGATGGCCTGGGGATGTCGAATGTAGACTACCCGTGGTTGGAGATCCGTCAGGAATACGCCTGATTCGCGCCCCGACCCTAGCCAACGCTCTTGAGCCTAGGAACTCGCGACGATGGTGTGTTCTCCCTCAAACTGGTCCAACTACCAATGCCATTGAGCAGCAGCGACCCTGACGTTCTGCTGGACTGGCTCTTGGAGTCGATGGGGTTGATCAGGAGGAGACAAGAGGTTCCGATCGGAGATATCCATTCCAGTGCACTCCACAGGATAATGAGGCATGCATTCCTAATTGACCCTCTCAAGGGATGGGACTCCAAGGAGCTCGGTGACGAGACCGGACTGTCAAACACCGGAGTCCACCATCAGATTTCCAAGCTTAGGGAGTGCGGACTAGTCTCTGCACACGTGGATGGTAAGTGGCACAGACACGTGCTCAGAGGCGGCTCAATTACAGCGGCAACGCGTCTGACTGGCTCTCAGGCAAGGTCGGTGCTCGCCGTCAGGCTGGCCGAGCTCTCCGCGATAGTCGAACCATCAGAGACTAGGATGGAGGTAGAATCTGAGGACGAAGACCCCCCATTCTCGATAAGGATAACAGAGAACCGTCCGAGGAGGGAGGGAATATCATCTGCAGACGAACTAGTAAGAGATCTCGGGCTCGCTGGAGACAACCCACGAGAGGAGGAAGACCTAGCGTTCCGAGTCCTCTCAGAAATTTGCTCCAGGGACCACCCAGTGACCCTGATCGCCCTCTCCGAGAGCCTGTCTGCCAGCAGGGGAAGGGTGAGCACCATAGTAGAGAGGATGAGAGCCTCGGGCATCGCCGAGAGGGTACCTATGCTCGACCGCATACCCCAGGACGTTTTCTCAGCGTTGATGCGCCAGTACGATGCCAGAGGAGAGGGGTGGCTGATTACAAAGGGAGGTCTGGGGAGGCTCGATGAAAGCGTTTCTAAGGCCCTCTTGAAGGGAGTCATCGAGAGCTCCCTGGACATAGACGTGGTCAGGTCAACCCTCAGCACTGTTCCATCAGGGGCGCAGAGGGTTCTGCTAAACACTCTTGGAGGGAGGATGCCTTTCGGAGTCCGGATATCCTCTGCAGATCACGAGGGGGTTTCGGAGAGGGTAATGCGCCTGACTGGCAGAGCCCTGAGAAGGATAGAAACCGTCGCGGAGAGGTTGGATGATTGTCTGGGAAAGTGACCCAATAATAGTCATACCAATCAGTTAATTACAGGCTCTCTGTACACCAACCCGTGCCAGTATTCCTGGAACCTTCTCTTACCAGATTTAGCGTCAAACTCAGAGAGGATATTCATGATTGGTCAGAAGAACTGACAGTAGACCTCGAGGAGTTCCCTTGCTCCATTCTGACAGGCATTAACGCCAGTGGAAAAACACTGTCGATGGGCGTGTTGCACCAATTATGCGACTTGCTAGTCGATTATGACGAAATCAAGAAAGAGAGACTAACAAATTTAGCGTTACAGGCAGGAATCGAGGAGGTCCGCGTCAGATTCGAGTATGAATGGTACTCTTCCGAGAGAGAGGAATCTTCGAAACTGTTCTGGTTTGGACTCAAAGAGGACATCTCCGGATACAATAGCCCGGAGGAACTTCAACAATCTTCTACTGATTCCGAGACCTACAGGCGTCGCCTAGGTTCAGACCTTGTGGAAAAAGATGTTCGGTATGGCTCGCGAAGTCTTAACAGCAGAATAATTATTGATTTTGAGGCCAAGGCCATACGCAACCCAGACGACTCGTTTGATGGCGAATTACAACTCTCGCGAAGAGACGGGATATCATTCGATGTTCATCAGAGGATTTCAATATCTGAACCCCGCGGTCATCACGAGCCAGGCACAATTGCGACAATACCTACACCACGTTTTGAGGGACGAACCTTCAGAGAAGTTATCCTTGAAGATGAATTCAGGCTTTGCGCAACCGAAGATCTCCATGTCAGCGGCTTTGGCCCAATGAGGCTTTCAAAATCTTCGAAATCGAATGACTTCGCTGGAGACGCATGGAGGGAGATTCTGAGAGAAAGGACTGGAATTGCCTTCGATTACATGGATTACGCAGGGGAGGATTACTTTTTCGAAGATCCGAACATCATGCTTTCTTTCAAACCAATCTCTACAAGACTGTTGACCGTAGAAGGAGCATACAAGATCGACGAGGATACCAGGAAGGACTTGGAACGTGACATCTACCCCTTTTTCGCTCCGAGGGGTGAACTTTCAGTTAACCTCCTTATGGAGGCAATTTGGACCGAGCTCGTAAAGAAGCACAGAATGGAGTTTTCATTTAGGCGCCTCTGTGATGATCACCGCCCCACCGAAAGAGAACGGCAAGAAGCAATGGAAGATTGGTCGGAAGCCCTGGATCTGGGCTCCTCAATTGATGAAGAAGAATTTAGAGAGAGATATTGCACTACCTTGGCGATTTTTGAGATGTACGGTGTTAATTACAGTTACGATCACGGTCTCGTGGACTTCGAGGATGTACCAGCGGGCAAGTTCCATTGGGATGACTTTGGCCCAGAGCCGATACCATTCGACGAGCAAACCTTAGAATACGAGATGCCGGAAAAAGCAAGAACTCTCCTAATAGAGAGTAGTCGAGAATTTGCTCTGTTCCACTCGCTCTCCAGGTTCCTTCCCTTCATTCACGAAATAATCCCCGAACACTTCTCCTCCGGACAGAAGCGACTGATCAACCTCCTCCTCGATATCTCACTCTCCCCAGATGGATCTACGATCCTGATTGACGAACCCGAACTATCCATGCACATAGATTGGCAGGAAAAAATGGTTAGCTCCTTGATAGAAAGCTTCCCAAAACACAAATTCATCCTTGCAACGCATGCTCCTAGCATGGTAAAAGACCACCATGACTTGATTTTCTCGGTACCCCCAAGTGGTGAGACATGACCAAAATACCCAGACTATTGGAGCAATTGAATGAGCCTTGGTGGGGCCCTACCATAGGGAAATTCTCATCCGGGAAAGCAGAACGCTTCCTGGTCTACGTCGAGGGTGGTTTCGATGTACAATTCTTCCGTAGATCGGTATCAAGAACCATCAAAGAGAGAGTAGAGTTCAGGATCGCGGGCGGAAAAGACCAGGTAATTGCTC
Source organism: uncultured Candidatus Poseidoniales archaeon (assembly GCA_902573015.1). GTDB lineage: Archaea > Thermoplasmatota > Poseidoniia > Poseidoniales > Thalassarchaeaceae > UBA36. The sequence goes on from CACGIE010000012.1 coordinate 6,807, forward strand.
TGGTCAAGAGGGACGACAAATCCTTCGGAGTCGTGGATATGGACTTCGATTTCAAAGATCACCAAATCGATCAACTTCCAATTATAGCTACAAACTCTGATTGCTGCCTTTTCTGGAAACTTGTTCGTGAAATAGAAGGCGGAGAATTACAAGGCCTGATCACCAAGATCGTTAACAGATACGCCACTAATGGCGAGGCTCAACAGATGCATAACAGGATCCACAATGATCTCTCAGAAATAGTGGGCCAAATGGAAAAAGCGACCATTGAGAGGCTTTTTCGAGGGCATCATCGTGAAAAAGGGGGGGAGATCTCACATTTCGAGAAACATTTCAGCGAGCAAATCAACAAAGCAGGAATCAACGATCATGACTTCGAAGAATCGATCAAGAACCTGTTCGAAGAGTTCGGCTCTAACATCGAACCGTATCAAATCCGATCTCAAATAAAAGAACATCTTCTGTCACCGGAGCACGCTGTAAAGAGCTCAAAAAGAGAGAAAATAGCGAACCGTTTTCTCAAACAACTGTGATCACTCGTCGCAGTGACATTGCGCGCACAAGAAGTACATCCCAGGCATGGCGGAGCTCTCCATCCCGCACCATAATTTCCCACGTTCTAAGGATTTCAAATCCACGTCATTGTGATATGGAATTTCCCTCCCGCAACCGCCTCCTACGGCGCTCAGTAGAACCTCGCTTTTTCCAGAAACAGGGATGCTGCTCCCAAGCGAGCCGTCGTCCTTCACGACTCTGCCCCACTGGCCTGGACATTTGGCGTTTTCGTGAACTCATATACTCTGAGAGAACTTGCAATTATTGTATCAAAAAGGAGTTGGAAAAAATGAGAAGGAAGGTGGATTCGAGAACAGTATGGTCCCTAACGGCGATCAGGAACGGCAAGCAAGAGAATGCAGATGAGATTGAGAATGCTCAGTTCTACTACGGTAGGTGGCAATCAGAGGTTGATGGCTCTAGGCCCAAGAGACTCCCAAGCGGACTAATTGGGGTGATATGTGAATCCGGGATGGAACAAACTGCCATGGAGTCGGGTTTCGTAATCTCGATGAGTGTCTCTCCAGAAAATCGTGATTACTGGACACGTTTCGTCTCCACAATCACGGTCAGGGAAATGGACAGCAGGCTCTTCCACGATACTCGGACACTTTTCTCTAGAGATGGGGGCGATATGGACACAATCGAGTTCGTGGACCTGTTCAATCCATGTGCAGGTGGCATGCGCATGCCGAACAAAATATGGATGAGGGTAGACGAGCTCCCGATGAGCTCAATCGGATGGGCGATGAGTTCGGGTCTGATGGATGGTGAGAAGAGCAGGCAGACCGACCTCAGCAGGTGGATTGGGAAGCCGAAGGACAACGAGGTCATCCCCAAGGACATATTGGCGCTGCCAGGGCCTCCCAGCAGGGCGTACTCATTCGATGACACCGACTAGCTGATTAGGTAGTCCCCAGCGGTCCTTCCGGACTTTTCGGGGTCTTTCCAGAGAGAGCCTATCTTGACCCTACTTGTCTTCTTCTTGCCGACCCACTTCATCTCTGCGGTCCAATCGTTCAGGCTCCTTCCCTGGTGCATATCGAAGAATACGGATTTCACTATCTCCCTCATCAGGTCGATGTCGCATGCATGGGTCCCGAAGGCATCGTGGACCGCCCAGAAGCTCAGATGGTCGTCCTCGCTCATCATCGTCCTCATCCTGTTTATCGAGGTCCTCATGTGGTATGCGTCGAGGGAGTGGACGAAGTTGGGGGGCATCGAGGAGTTCATCTTCCTCTTCCTTCCCTTCACCCTCTCCTTCTCGAATTTGCTGTAGTTTGGTATGGAGTACTCCCTCTGCCTCATTAGCCCTAGTATCTCTTTGGCCTCTTTGCTATCTCCTCCGGCCTGTCTGACGATCGTCTCGAAACGAAGGCTCTCGAAATTGAACCTCTTCCCCTTTTCCAGTATTCTGTCTTTGGCGTCCCTCAGGAACTTCCTTGCCTCGGGCGCCAGTGATTCGTCCTCTTCGTACAGCTCGCAAGCCCTGAGTGCTATCCTCGCCTTGCTTTTTCCACCTTTGTGCCCCATCCAATTATTCTTCTTGTACCAATCTGGTAGCAGACCGCTGTAGACGGAGCCGATGTGGGTTGGCTTCCCTGCCTTGGTCTTGTCAGCCCCATCCCGGCCGATGTAGTACTGGTGAACCCTGAAGCTCCCCTCATCCCCTGGCATGACGTCCCAGTACACGCCGGGCCAGAGCGCCGGCTTGCATGCCTCCGTAACTGCCCCGAGGGCCTCCTCGAGCTTTCCGTAGGCGTCTCTCGTCGCCTTGCCTATCGCCTTCATCATGATGTCCTTCATCAGAAGAGAGAGGCCGTGCTGATGCTCCCATAGACTACCGTCAGGGTAGGCGAAGAGCTCGGCCAGATCGCCCCCTTTCGCAATTATCGCATCGTGGAGCCCGCTTCCCTGTGCCCAGAGGTTCACTGGCACCTCATCCCTGAGTAGCTTGGCCCACTTGTCGGCTCTCCCCTTCGAGAAACCACTTCCTACCTTCTTCTTGGCATGCTGCTGGTAGTGACTGACGGGCAGTCTCTCACCCAGTCTCCTCGCCTCTACAAATTCCAGATACGCCTCCTCGAACTCGACTGTTATCTCCTTCCTCTCGGCCTCCTCCTCCTCGCTGAGAACTCTAGGGAGCGGCATCGAGAAGTCAGGCCTGCCCTGTCCCTTCCTTCCCTCAAGGCACTTCAGCATGTCATTGCTGCCATAGACCCTGACGATTGTGGGTTGCTTTGCCAGGCTCCTAGTGAAGATCTTCTCTAGGCACTCCTCTATCAGGGACTCCTTGACTCCTATCTCCCCGAGGAACTCGCGAATCTTGTCTCTTCCGGCCTTATCCGCCTCCTTAGCCACCTCCGAGTACAGATCCAGTGGGCCCCTTCCCGAGTCGATGACGTTCGTGAGTCTGGCGAGCCTGACGTCACCTAGAAGCGAGGCCACGTGCTGGTAGCCATTGCAGGACGCATCGAGATAGACGGGCTGGCCGCTCTCGATGCTCTCCCACCCCTCGCCCTCGCCTCTTTCGAACTCGGACCACACCCTGTCCAGCTCGATAAGTGAGGCTAGCCTCTGGAAGTCAGTCCTCTTGCTGTACATCCTCTGGTCCAGTCCCAGTTCTACCAGGTACTGATCCGGATGCCTGCCAATCTCCCTGAGTAATTTGAGGTTCTCTGTCACCCATTCGTCCCTGTACTCAAATTTCTGGTTCTTCTTGGCAGGGCCACTCTTCCACCTCGAGGAGCGATTTCCGCCGTCATCAGGCTTGTCGAGGACCTCGATGCCCTCCATCAGGTTGTGGACATGGACATGGAACCAGAACCTGCCCCTCTCCCCCATGGGTTTCCATTCCTTGAAGCGCAATAGTGCTCTGCTAAGATCTCCCTTCTGCGGGCTTAGCAGCTGGCACCTCGGTACCATCCTCCCTCTGAAGTCGCACATCCAGGAGTGCCAGAAGACGTTCCCATTGTGTTCGATTATCCTCCTGCACCACTCGAGTACCATTCTCCTCTCGACATCGCCATTGTCCCCCTTCCCATCGAAGAATGCGGGTTCAAAAACCCCTTTTGGCATGATTCTCTTTATCCTGTCCTCCTTGTCCACCAGTCCGCCATCCAGGACAGTACCTCCGTCCATCTGGAAACTGCAAACCTTCTCCAAAAGGTCTAGGTTGATTTCCCATTGGGTTTCTTGCAGTGTATTCATAGCCCTCATGATGTCGACTCCAGGCACGCATCTCACGGTCTTGGCCATCTTCGGAACATCTCCTCCCATCTCTACCTCTCCCGTCTCGAGGTTCCTGACCTCCACTTCGAACATCTCGTAGTCACTTGTGTTGCTCGATATCTTGCGATCCCTCAGTAGCCCTCCAGCCCTGATTCCGCCCAACCACTCGTGCTTGTCCGGGGGGCAGTACATCCACCTATCTCTATCGCCTCTGAGCCATCTGTAGATGGCATTCTGGCGACCTTCCTCGAAGTCCTCCATTTTCGACTTCCCAATTATATCCTCGAGCTTCTTGGTGAACACGAGGTTGTTTGGGTATGGCTTTGGGCCCCTGCTCTTCGCCAGGGATTCGTCACCATCGAGGTAGTAGGACGTGTATTGCGCTGGAGTCATCTTCGCCGGGCGCAGTAGGCGCTCCCTCTTCATCTCGATAATAATGTTGTAAACGAACTTGAGGGTGTTGTGTTCATTGCATTCTTCGACGTTCTTGCTCTTCCCTACTCCTTGCAGGCTCCCGAATCCCTTGTTCCTGAATCTCTCCAGGGCCTCTTCTTCTTCTTCCTCCAAAGCGAACTTCTTCTGATCAAGACCCGCTTCCTTCCTCTTCTTCTTGTCGCCATATATCTCCAAAGCCTTGGCTCCCTCGCTCTCGATGTGCCTCCTAACTCTGGTCCTGACGTCTGGGAAGAAATTGATCCCAGCAGCCCACACAAACATCCATCTCCACTCCCTCGGAGGCTCGACTTCCTCATCCAACAGTTTGGCTATCGTCATTCTGATTCGCTTCCTGTGGTGGAGGACGCTGAGGTTGGCCCCCATCCTCTCACGGTGTTTCTTGATCCTATCACGATCGATTTCACCCGTCTTACTGTCCGCGAAGTCTTCGGTGAATTCCTTCCTGGCCCTTTTTGCAGACACGAAGCACCCATTTGCCTTTGCGAACTCGAATAGCTGCTTCCCCTCGTTCACGTCCGAGCGCCATTCGAAGACCTCCCTATCTTCAGCCATGGTGTTCGAAGAGTGGGAAATCAGGCACCTGGCCACCTCGTTGGCGACCTTCTCGACCACGTTCATCCTCCCATCCATCTTCCACCAATCCTCCAAGTCTATCGATTGGTGGAACCCCTTGTCGAGCTGATCGAGGTGGAAGTCCCGCGCACTGGGTTCCAACCTGCCATTGATCTTCCGGATAACCGAAAGCTGCCTCCCCTCCATGCATTTGGTGGAACCAATTATCCTTTCATCGATTATCTCCTCTATCTTCTTCCGCACCCTCTCCCATGATTCGAGTGCCTCCTCTCTCTCCTCGTTTCTGTCCTCGTTCGAGAGGAACTTCGGGGAGGCCTCTCCTGCCGCGGCCTCCTCCACCTTGTCCTGTATCCAGGTTTTGAACTCGAAGTGCCCTGGGGTAAGGTCAGACTCCTCCCTGAGCCTGATTCTCGCCGGCTCGTCGTCTATCGACTTGGTCCTGTTGTCATTTTTGTCGTAGAAACCGATCTTCCTGAGCCTCGAGCTCTTCCATGTTCTCCAACCTCGTGATGCCCCCTTCGGTGGGGGAAGCCTCTTGCCCCGTTCGTAATTCCTGGAGAAGTAAGATCCGATCTTGTCCCTGTTAGTCGAAGCCTCGGGTTCAAACTCATCCTCTTCTTTTATCGGATCCTCATAGTCTACGTAGACCCCTTGCTTATTCGTGTAACTGAGCCTCAGTCTCGTCGAAGCGCCACATTCTCCACACTTCCTCACAGAGTCCCATTTGCTGTACACCTTACCCTTCTTCTTAGCATTCTTCGGTAGCGATAAGGAGACTTCGAATTTGTAGTCGCAGCGCCAGCAGACTATGCCATGGGTTCTGGACGTTTTCCCCGCCATGATTGCCCATCGGTATTGTTGACATAAAACTACTCAACTTGCAAATTTAGACTGGATACTCGTCAAAAATCTCCAGAAAATAAACTTGCAATTAATGAGGTGGGCTTGCCCACCTCAAGGATGTGAGAAAATGAAAGATGGAAATGATATGGATAAAAACGGCAGTGTCGTGCTGCCAGAACTAACAGATGATGACAGAGACAGGGCTGAGAGCGAGGATAACTTGGCGTGGGCATATAGCCTGATGGAGTGGTACTCCCATGGAGCAGTGCACAAAGCGGAGGACCTTGGTTTGGTCTTCCAGGTGATAAAGGACCCAGAGTCGGACGAGTGTGGAATCCGGGTCCTCTCCGCCTTTGAGGCTGAAACCTGCCTCACGTTCCTAGCCATGTTGGAGAGGACCTTCGTAAAGGCCCACTACAAGGTCGAAATAGAGCCCTACTTAGTTCTCCGTCCCTACACGCCGGCACCAGCCCACTCGCCCAGCTTCATGGTCGAAGAGCAAAATCGCGAGGATGAAGAGAACCCTCGGGAAGTGAGTGCTTCTGAGTCGCCTAAGGGGGGTACTGAGAGGCCAATAGCGATGGAGGTGGTCTAGATGCAGACAACAAAGAGCGAAGATGGTGGCACACCCCTCCCCCCCGAATCCAACCAGGATGGCGTAGGGACAGGGAAGGCCGTCCACCCGAATGCATACCACTCCGAGGCCTGCATGTCCTCGAGACAGGATGGGACGAGGTACTGCGGCTGGCTTTTGCATGGTCATCCATGGTGTGGGACCCACGGGCACCAGTGCGAAGACCTAGAACCCGAGGAGCCCGATATGAAAGGGAGGGGGCCGTGATGTGGATCTTCACCACAAGCGGGTTCCTGAGCATCGTACAGCACAAGGACGCAGATGGGCACTTCCAGATCAAATCGAGAGTGAGAGTGCCTCTCGAGGTGCTCTGGCCGGACCACGAGATCATGGAGATAGGCTGGGCCGACTACAGATACAGGATAAACATCAGGAAGGACGACGCTATTCCCGTGTTAGTCGAGGAGATCAGGAAGGTCCTCTACACCAGCTTCAAGGACGAGTGCAGGGAGGACGAGGACTATCACCACGCCCTGTCTAGGGTCTGGTCCACGATGTACAACTTCCAGACTCTCTGTGAGGGCAGGCGCCAATGAGGGAACTTGCAAGTGGGACGATGAAGATTGAACCACTTGATTCGGAACTGTACCAAGACGCGACCACTGGGAGCTGGTTGCAGAGGGGCGGGTCCAGAATCGGGAAACCAGACGAGATAGACACCTCTGTACACGGAGAGTCCCCTAGGGAGAAGGCTCTGAGGAGACAGGCCGTCACAGAGACGCTAGCCCCGCTGGACTTGCTTATCCAGATGCCACCTCCCGAACTGAGGGGTCTCGAACTCCTCCTCGACGTCCTCTCCTCATGCGAGTCATTTCGCGTCACCTCAAGAGGGGGCGGCCTGGTAATCTGCAGACTCGACGAGGATGTGGATATCGAGATTCGAGTCGAGTACATGATAAGGGCGAGGCTCGAGATTCCCTGGGAGGGAAACGACTCTCTTAGCGGACTGCGCCCTCCCAACGATTTGCATCTGGCTTGCTCCATGCAACTAGTCGACAGCGAGTCAAGATGGCTGGCGGTGAATAACCACGGGAAGGATCGGGTAAGGGTGTGCCTGAGTAGCTACTACAGACTCTCTCCCGCAGAAGGCCGGAGGTGGGATTGGGAGGAATATGACCTCCAAATCGAACTTGGTCAAGGGCCTTGGATGGAGGATCCTAGAACCGGGTTGTCGGTTCCAGATCTCGCTGCTCTCCTCCCTGTTACTGACTCCATCGTGTCATGGGCCCTCTGGGCCCAGTCCGGTTTCCCAAACCCCCCGGAATCGTTCATACTCGCCTACGAGCAACTGACCTCTCCCTACGCATTCGATGGGTGCCTGCCAGAGTACATGACGGATGAGAACGGCTGGGAACCGTGGGACGACGAGTTCCAACAATCCATTTTCTGGGAGAGGCTTCTGGAGTCGGGGACCAGAGCCAGGAGGCACCCACAAAGAACTTGCAATGTCAGTGTCAGTGGTTGAGGAATCGGTAGAAGAGAGAAGGCGGATGAACGAGTGGATGGCCATCGAGGCCAACTTGGCCTCGGAGGATCTGAGGGAGATGATGCCCAGGGAGGAATGGAGGGGGCTCACGCTTTTGGTCAGCGTGCTGCACTCCTCGAAGGCATGCACCTCCATCGAGAGGGGGCGCATCGTGGCTCTGTATGACAGGGAGGTCGAGGTAGTCCTGATGTTCGAGTCGATGCTGATCAGGCGCATAGACTGGCTAGCAGCCAACTCCAGTACTAACCCGCTGGTAAAGCCAGATTGCCACTTGCAAATCATCGTCAGGAGGAGATCGACAATGGCTGGACGGATACTCCATCCGCATGAGAGGGACCTATGGAGCACCTCCCCGTGCATCGTAGCCACCGGTGCCGAGGGGCTGCCAGTGACGGACCTAGCCTCCTCCTTCGTACTATGGGCTGACTCCGGTTTCCAACGTGAGCCCGAGACCCTGGTGGAGCAGGTCGCTTTAGTCAAGGGACCCGAGTCGTACGAAGAATTCCTCGAGGATAAGAAGCGCAGGGACAGGGAAAAGCGGCGCAGCCTCGAGAATCTCAGGAGGCGGTCCGTGATGGAAGCCACAAGGAGGCACCACGAGGAGGAGGGAAGGCGACTCCTCCAAGACGAACTGGACCGAATCAGCGCCATGGGCTGGAGGGAGTTGATTCAGATGGAGAGGGATCTCTCAAATTCCCCCTGGGGGGTGAACCAGAGCATCAGGGCCGCGTCACAGGCGATATTGTATCCAGAGGAGAGAGAGATATGATTCGGGAGTTCAAATACTTAGCATCCACAATTAGAAACATCGAGGAGGTACGGATTATGGAAAACGACAGAACAACCACCACGGTCGAGATCGCTGACCAGTCCGGGCACTCCACGCTGCAACTGACGAAGGAAGAGACTCTCGAGAGAGTCTCGGACTCGCCAGGAGCGTGGGTCTTCGCAAACAACCAGATGGTACAACCCGGACAGCTGCAGAATGCTGACTGGGGCACCATTGGTACTGTGAGGATTGTGCCCGGTCTCGTTGGCGGGGCTTGAGCTACCATTAGGTGACGGATTGATGAAGACCCATTGGGGGGAAGTACCCCTCCCATACGGGATATATGAAACTTGCAATTTAAGAGCAAAGAAATAATTAAACACCTGTGATGCGTAGCATTTACTCCGCAAAAATAACTTGCAATTATTGAGGTAAACAAATGATAGAACATTCGAGAGAAGGAGGTAACCATATGGACACAGAGATAACGACAACTGTCGAGATCGCTGACTCCACCGGGCACACCACCTGCCAGATGACGAAGACTGAGACCTTGGAGAAGGTCTCTCAGTCACCTGGCGCGTGGGTCTTCGCGGGTGGCCAGATGGTGCAATCCCAGCAGCTGGAAACAGCAGACTGGGGCACCATAGGCACCGTGAGAATAGTACCTGGTCTGGTCGGCGGCCTGTAGACAGGCACCCAACGGGTGCTGACGGAATTACGTAGAATGGGATGGGTTACCCGATTACCCATCCCCTTTGAAACGTCCTGGATATGATGTGAAACTATCCAAAGACAAACTTGCAAATTAAGTGATGAAAATGAACAAAGATAACAACGTGGCCATCGGTTGGGCCTGCAGGTCCCTCGAAGAGAGAGAGCTCTTCGGTGAAGGGCCGAACAAGAACGGAGGAGGCCCACATGAGTGTACAGAGGAGTCAATGTGCTCCTGGTGCAGTATGAAGGAGGAAACCATGGGAAAGTGCCTAAGATGCGGGGGGTTCACAGGCCTCGACTCCTTGTTCGATGATGATGGGTGGAGAAAATCAGGTTTTGAGAAGCCGTCTGCAACCTGCTGCGAATATTTCGAAATGAGCGATGAAGAATGGGAGGCATGCAAAGAAATACAGTTGCTAGACAGAGAAGACAGAAGGAAAAGAGCGGAAAAGGAATACCTAGAGGACGGGATCGCCCTAATTGGGAGCTTGAAGCACCCATCTCTAGATGCCCACAACAAGTCCATCGATCTGTGCATCTCATCCTTGACTGACATATTCAACTCGGGAGAGCCAAGTTATCAGAACTGCCTAGAATCGCATAAAATCCTCGGAGTCGCTGGGAGTCCACCAGTATATGCGCGCTCAATCATCAGTGTGCATGAAACTACTACCGACTATCAGAGGAACGATGGCGAAATGCGTATGGAAATCTCGTTCAGAGGAAAGGAGTCGGGCATAACATACAGGGTCGAACTAATCTATGCCCGTAACAATGCCAAACATCTGGCATCTCGTATAGACGAGGTCTTGGACGCGAACTCCTCATATCCAGTCTCGGACGGTGTTCTGAAAGGCTTCATCAAGGCCACCGATTTCTTGAGGTTCCAGGTCAGCAGAGTCTCGAACGGAGGTGGGTGGGATTACCTATGCATAGACCCGGGCGAGGATTTCGGTTTGTGGCCGGGAGATAGCGTGGCCGCGCTCCTAATGTGCCTCCACGATGACCTTAACACGGCTCTGGAGCCAGCGATGTACACTCTCAGAGGAGGTCTCAAAGAAGCGAGCAAGATGGCCTTCCTGAAGGGGAGATCCAAACTATCGATCCATAGGCTGATGGCATACGAGGTGGCGTACAACAGCATCAGGTCAGCGACATCTTCCATGCCCGCTGATGAGGTCTATGCACTGGTCTCTAGAATAAAGGAGAAGTTCTCAGATCCAGACTACGCTAGAGATAGACCGCCTGCCGAGGTCGATTACGGGTTGTTGCAGGAAGAGGCATGGGAAGGTGAGTGGAATGGCCATTGAAGCGGAAAAGAGAGAGTTCTCAGTAAACATCGTAGGCGCTGGAGGTATAGCCAGCTGGGTTTTGCACGGCCTAATCAGACCGGCCAGACGCTTCGCCCAAGTGACCGGCTCCAGTGTTACCATCAGAGTATACGACTCTGACAGTGTGGATGACGACAACGTGCATCACCAGAACTTCCGACCATCAGACGTGGGTAAGACGAAGGTCGATGCACTATGCGGCGAGCTGTCAGAGTTCCAAGGCGATGAATTCTCCCTGGTCGCGTGCGAGTGGGACGTCAGAAGGGAGTCCGACTTCGAGGAAGCGGACCTGACCGTCGTCGCAGTCGACTCCCCGGACGCACGAGAGCTGGTCACCAAATCGAAGAAGTCGGGCAAGTGGGCAATCTGCACTTGCGCTGGCGACTCCTTCATGTTCCTGACCGAGGAGTCCTCCAAGCAGGCAGTCTCTATGGTCATAGAGAATGCCCAGAAGGGCGCCTCGTGCCAGTTACCCGGGGCGATATCCGAGGGTAAGATAGAGGCCGGAAACATGGCAGTCGCAGCAGTGGCACAGACCTGGGTCCTCCGCTCACTGAGAGGGATGTCAGGGGAGGAAGGGGCGAAGGTCCCGGTCTCTCGAGCGGAATCCACAGTCCTGGGGACTCTGGGAGTGCTGTCCGAAAGCGAGGGAGGGGGGATATGATGCAGGCAGAAACCGACGTGACTCCTTTTCTACACGACCCACTCGAGGTACAATCTGCTATCGGCTCTGGCAATCTGGGATCGAGAGTCCTCAAAGAGACCATCGCTGGACTGGCTAAAGAGTCAATGTGGCGGCAGCTATGGCTAGTCGCTGACTCCCTGTCCCGCGAGGTCAGCGTCCTGTTCGACAGGGACGGAAGGATATGGGTGGACATAGGGACGGCTGGACAAGTCAGGCTCAGCCCGCCGGTCGGTGCTACCATTCCATTCTCGCTCTGGATACACACCCACCCATGGGACGCGTACTGGAGTCAAACCGATCTCTCCACCCTCGCCTCCTACTCCAGGATTTTGGACAGCGCGCTGGTCCTCGGTCACGACCACATGAAGTCGACCACGAAGGCCGAGGGGGATTGCGAGAGACTAGGGCCAAGGGCGCCCCTGTCAGTTTGGACATCCGAGGAAGTGAGAACCTACGAAGAGGAGGGGGCCTAGCATGGCTGACAAGTTGGAACAGGCGATAAGCAGGCTGCAGACTCTAGCCGACAAGGCCCAGAAAGAGGGTAACGGCATGGACATTCCAGACATCGTGGAGGCAATATTGGGCCCAGACTACGACAAAGAACTAGAGAACCTAGTCTCCTTGGCGATGGAATCCAACGAGAAGGGCATGGATATCGAGGAAATGGCTCGCGGAGTGATGGCACTACACGAGTGGAGGACTAGGAACGCCTAGTTGAGAAGCCCCTTCAGGTACCGAAAACACACCCCCAAGGGCGACTTTCCGGGCAACCTTGAAGGGCCTCAATCCCGACGCTCGGAGTCCCGCTCCGTAGCGACCGAAAAACAATGGGAAAAAACAGAGGAGGAGTGATGAAAATGAACAGAAAGAGAGACGACGGAAAGTGCGAGGTCTGCGGCTCCACCAAGAGGGTTGAGGGGCAGACCCACTACATCTGCGATGGATGCGGATCCCAACTGGAAGAACTGGAACCAGATCCCGGTTTCTTGCCAGAAGGGCAGACCCCAACAGTCCTCAGGGACTCGGTAGACCGCAACCACCTGGGTAGCTGGATCGATCCGTCCGGGGACAAGGCATCGGAGAATTTCCGCAAGAAGCACATGGCGGCATCATATCGGAAGCCACGATTCATAGACATCATAGTCAGGGAGCTCGTGAAGAAGTGCGGAACAGGCAACTCTTCCCAAGATGCCGCAAGGCTCCTCATCGAAGTGGATTCCAAGGAGAGACTAGGGGCGGTAAGGAAGAAGAGGAGGGGAGCCAAGGGGATGGGCAAGGAGGAGTCCAAGCAGTACAGGGCCAGGGCGTTCGCAGCCGCCGCACTGCATATTCTCAACTCCAACGGCCACTCGAACACCGCACCTCAGGCGGCGAGAGACTGGGGTTTGGTCTACTTGGACTTGGCATCGGCAATCAGGACCCTCAGGAGCAACATCACGGAATTAGAGGGCACCATGAGGGAGAAGCCATCAGCCCTCAGGTCACGTCAACTGAGGCACGAGTTGGGCAGATTGAGGAGCTTCCTGCATGAGCAATTCGACATGGCTGAAGTCGACCGGATAATAGAGGCTGCAAGTAGGATACTTTTGGACGAGGGAGAGCCATTAGGAGCAAACGATCAATGGCTGACCGGGCGATTCTGCAACGTCCCATCGCCCAGAGCTGCATTCGAGGCCACGGTCACAGCGATGGCGGGCCTGGGCCTCCCTCTCAGATGCGCAAGGAGGCTTTACGAGAGACTCCCAATAACGGGAATGGCATACTTCATGGAGAGGTGCTCCGGACTGTTCGCCCACTAGAATTGAGATATTCTTCACAATCAATCTCATCAGTTTCTAGGCAGGCCCAGAATACCGGCCACGAGGTAGAATGGGCCGCAGAGCAAGAAGAAAATCGCCACAGGGACGCTGGCTGTGAGCACTATTGGTAATGCGATTACCATCAATACGGCTTCCGCTACGTTATTTCCCATGGTAAACCTCACAGATGTTCGGTGATGAACTCCCAGGAGTGATCAAACTCCGCCACCTCCTCCTCTGGTTCTTGCTCAGATTTTCTCTCACCACGCATCACATCCTTGATCTCTTCACCCCACAATGTCATCAAGGACCATGCGTATGCTGGGATCAAGAGCCTGATCGCCATACTCTCACCAAGAAATTCCTGGATGAGAAACCATGTCCCGACCATCGATATCAGAAACGTCGATGTGATTGCGGTTGCTAACGTTTTAACCAATACAATATTCATTTTAATCATTTATTGCAAGTTGCCAACTATTAGAGTCCAGACCCACAACGGGATGAACCCACGAGGGTGTGAGAGTCTCCTCGTGGAACTACAGTATTTCCCGATCCATCCTAGGAAGAAGCGCAGAGGGGCCGGGGTTCTCCCTCTCGAAGTAGGTCCACAGCTGCCTCTGGATCAGCATTATCCTCTCGTCCACCATTAGCTCGGGCTCCAGGATCTGGCTGATCTCCCTGACGACCTCCCCCAGATCCCTCTCCCCAGTCCCGGTCCTGATGTAGATTCGTTGCTCGCCGCGCACTCCCTCTTCTATCTGGTCCCTTACCCAGCCGGAGTCCTCCAGCATCCTATATATCGCCCTCCTCTCCGCCATGTTTCTGGTCCTGAACTGTGTCTGACACCCATCGAAAGTGATGTTCGGCCCGTCACCCCTGATCGCTCCGAAGGACATCCTCTCACCGAGAGGCAGCCTCAGCAGGGCCCCCCATAGGAGGGGGAATGACTCGGTGTACCGACGTACCCTGTCAGCGACCCTGTTCTGCCTGAGCCTCCTCCTAAACCACCTAGCCTCGTTCATCTGCGCTATCTCGGGGTTGGCCCTCTCCTGATCCTCCCTAGTCCTCCTGGAGATGTGGTTCCTCAGCGTGTCGATCCTACTCCTCGAGCTCATATCGTCCAGCAGAGCCATTACCACGCTAGAGACCGCATCTCCTGCCACGAGCCTCTTCAGATCGCGCGTCTCGACTATGCATATTGGTGGCGAGTGACCCCTGCCTCGGACAGCCTCAGCATCCGCCGCACTGTTCCGCCCTGTCGGCCAGACTGAGAATCGAGACCCATGGCCTCCGTTCCCTGGCGTCACCAGGTAACTCAGCCCCGATGTCCCAGTCACCTTGATGGACTTCAGTCCCGGGTCTATCTCAGCCCTCTCGCTAGACTCAACTACGCTCCTGAGTAGTCCTATTCCTCTCTTTTCGTCTGGACCTATCATGGGTGAGTCGGAATCGGCGAAGATACTCTGCTGGATGCAGGTAAGCCTCTGCCTCTGGGGGTGATTTGGAGGGGATAGGGCCCAGGTGACGATCTTCGACCAGATCAGTGGGTGACTGCCCACCTCCAGCTTCCTCCATCCGTGACTCCTACGGACCCTCAGTTGCAACCTCCCTCCCTTGCTGATGAACAGGCTTTGCGGCACTGTGACAGAATCACGTGCGCCGGGCCTGGCGAGCTCCTTGTTCTCGCCGACCCATTCCATCCATCTCCCCATCCACTCGGTCCTCTCCACGGCTTCTAGGGGAATCTCCTCGATTCCTCTTGAGTGCCTCCTTGCCATCATGGCAGCCCATCTGTCGGTAGGAGCACTACCGAACAACAACATGTGAACCGGATGCACGAGGGAGCTCTTGTCCGTCAAAGGCCCTGCTTCGAATCCATTGAAGCGCTTCAGTGACAGGCTTATCGAGAACAGGATCTTCTTCCAATCCACCATGCTGACATCGAAGTCGCTTTTCAGGATCTTGCTGAGGCCGAGGAAGGGGACCGCTATCCTCACGCCATCGAGGTAGAAGCATCCTGAGGCCCACGACAAATGACTCCCATCCGGAAGAATTCCTCCGATCTGGAGCCTCCTCCTCTGCTCCAGAGGTGGCCTCTCCCCTCCGGGGTTAGAGAGATACCGGACATCCTCCTCTAACAATCTCCACTCGCGGGGCTGATCCGTAATCCGCTCCTGCCTGGTGGGGGACGAGTTCCAGCACCAGTCCCCCTCGGCCCCTTTGGAATCCCTTATCCGGCTCCAGATCTGCTGGGGCCGCGTCCCCGGATCTCCAAGGAACCTCCTGATCCTGTCGATGTCCTTCTTGCTGGATATCTCGTCTATCCGCTGTCCTGTTATGCAAGGCACCATGATTCTGCAGTATTCGCACCACTCCTCCGAACGAGGTAGGTAGTTTATCATCGCACCACTGCTAGCAGAGGAGCTATCCAGGATAGAATTACAGCAAACGCAACGCGACATAATACACCGAGCCTCCGTAAGGCGATGGAATATTGTGCGGCAGAGTATTTGAATCTACGAAGACAGCCCCTGAAAAACTACGTCATGAGACTCCTGGATAGATCAGACATGTCATGCCACTTTTGTGGAACATATATATTGCCATAACCCTAGGAAAAAAAATGGGACGTAACGAACCCGAAATCAGAGTTCTGCTGGGTAGTGGTGGAATTTCAACCGCACCTAGGAGGAGAATGTACAGAGAATTGTCAAATGCCCACTTCTCGGGTTGCCAGGAGGTCCTTTTCATCCCTTATGCCTCTCATGACCATTCGCACTACTCCTCGAGAATGAGAGATCTACTGGGAGAGGGGGGTGCTAACCTGGTCGGGATTGAGACTAAGTCAGACCCCGTATCCGCCATCGAATCGGCCGAGGCTATTTACGTAGGAGGGGGGAACTCTTTCCTACTAGTCAAGGAGCTTCATGACAGATGTTTGATCGAACCAATCAGGAAAATGGTTCACAATGGAGCACCATATATGGGTGTCAGCGCGGGGGCGAACGTTGCATCTCCAACGATGATGACCACGAACGACATGCCGATTGCACATCCCGAGTCGTTCGACTCGCTCGGGGTGGTACCCTTCCAGATAAATCCGCACTACCACCCTGGGAAGATAAGATTCATTGATGGTGGCGAGGTTGTTGAGCACTTCGGGGAGACTCGAGAACAGAGGATTTCAGAATTCCACAGGCAGTCCAATACTCCGGTTCTTGGGATGTGGGAGGGATCATTCGTGCACTGGAACGGCAAGATTGGGATGCTGACCGGGAGGGCCACAGCCTTCAGGAAGGGAGAAGAAAAGATAGAGCTGTTTGACGGTTCTGAGTTCGACGAAACGCTGGTGGAGAGGTAGCTTAGACTCTCGAGGGAGATAGGCATCCTTTTGATTGATGGTCTAGAACGGCAGGCCATGAGTTGGGCTCTGTCATTCCCTCCGAGAAAGTGGCAGGAGACGGGTCTCTCAAAGTGGTCTGAAAACGGGCTACGAGGAATCTGTAAGGTTGTGACCGGCGGCGGAAAGACGTTCTTCGGTATGATGTGCATCCTCCGTCTACTCGAGGAGAAACCGGATTCCAGAGTGTTGATCATTGTCCCTACTCTGGCATTGAGGGATCAATGGGTATTGGATATAGAGGAGGGCATCGGGGCTTCCTCGGACGAGATATACTCCCACGGCTCTGACAGGAAATTGCTAGACGGTCATAGGATCGCGGTGATGGTGATTAACTCGGCTAGGAAGGAGGCGGAGAAGATTAGCTCAGAGGGCGAGTGGATGCTGATCGTCGATGAGTGCCACAGGGCCGCATCCGAGGAGAATCGAAAGTCCATGAGGGGCAATTGGATTGCCACGCTAGGCCTTTCTGCCACGCCTGAACGACAGTATGACGAGTGGTTCGAGGAGTTCCTAATTCCCAACCTAGGCTCGATAATTGCGGAATACGACTACGTTCAGGCCAAGAAGGACGGAGTGATTGTGGACTTCGAGCTGAGGAACTACAAAGTTCCACTCACAGAATCAGAAGAGTCCAGAATGACGGATCTCAGCAGGAAAATCGCTATCGAGAGAAGACGCCTCACCTCTCAGGGGCTCCAAACATCCGATCAACTGTTGAATCTACTGATGCAGAGGTCTAGGACCTCCCAAAAGGCAGAGAACAGAATCCCAATGGCAATTGCAATCTGTAGGGAGCACATCGGTAGAAGGATTCTAGTTTTCCACGAATACATAGAGCCTGCTGACCAGCTTGTCCGGATCCTAGACGAATACGGATTCAGAGTTGCCGCGTATCACTCCAAAGTTGGCGATCAACTAAGGCTCACTAACCTGAAGATGTACAGAGACGGCTTGATAGACGTCTTGGTGACTTGCAGAGCCCTGGACGAGGGACTGAACGTCCCCAACACCGAGGTTGGAATGATCGTGTCTTCAACAAAATCAACTAGACAGAGGATACAGAGGATGGGGAGGATTTTGAGAACTGCAGAGAACAAGGATTTGGGAGTCATAATCTCACTATTCACATCTCACGAGCAGGAAAAAATGGTCGAGGAATCGACATTATTGGAAGAAGTATCAGAGGTAAAATGGTTCGGTGTCTGAGATGGTGAATGAATTTATTTGCAAGGGCGAGAAGTTTGAACCCACCAAGGTGGAGAGCGAATATCATTTGGAGAGGCTTATTCTAGAGAATGCAGACTCTCTTTTCCCTAATGCCTATATTTTTGACTTCAAAGTTAAGGCATACACTAGTTTGGGCCATGGAACCAAGCCTGATCTTTGCCTTGTCTCACATGACTGTACGAAATGGTGGATTATTGAGGTAGAGAGATCGAAAAATAACTCCTACGCTAGAACAATACAAAAGCAGGTCTCAAGGCAACAAGATGCGAATTGGCACGCCGTCACAGATCAAGTAATCTCGGAACTAATAGTGTTGGGAGCCTCAGCGGATCTCGCGGAAAACGTCAAATCTGCAGATCCAGATTTTATCCTACTCTATGATGAGGAGGATGAGAACATCTCAGACATTGCTAAAGAACACGGCTTCAAGAGGATTATTCTCAGGCCGTATCTAAGCAATAAGGGGAATTACGCTTTAGTACCAATTTTGCAGGAGGTTTGTCCGTTGCCATCAGAAATCAATACACTCAGAGTAAACCCCAAACTAACGAAGGTCGTCGCAGGGAAGCTATGGGTGCCTATCCCGTCCAAAACGGAAAAAAGAATTGGCAATAGAAAGATAGTAGTAAACATCGATAACCAGAACTCATTCGTCCATATCAATCCCAAAGGTATTATCCAAGTTCCAATGTCTACGGACGATGATAGCGAATCTCATCGTGTATTTTATAGGGAGTTGAACTGCACTTTCGACATAGACGAGGACCCCGAAAACGTGATTCTTAGTTTTAGAGAAGAGAGGATGTGGAATTTTGACGACTGATGAAGTTGATGCAACACCGAATTTAGGCGAAGTTTTGGATATGATGGAGGGTTACTCGTATGATCTCTGGGACGCAGTATTCGAGCTAGTGGACAACAGCTTTGACTCATATACAAAACATGGTAGGAAGCTCTCTAGAGCCGGCATAAAGAAATGGGAAATCAATATCACTCTTGACAACAAGAAGAGAACCTTCGTCATCTCGGATAACGCCTATGGCATGGACAGAGAGGAATTGGGAAAGGCCCTTCTACTCGCCAAGGCCAACAAGGCCGAGGGTATCATCGGAAAATATGGCATGGGTATGAAAACAGCATCCTCGTGGTTGGGGAAAGTCTGGACAGTCAGAACCAAAAAGCTCGGATCGGGAACCGAACTAACCGCTACTGTCGATATTCCAAATTTGATGAAGACGGGAAGCAACTCAATTCCAATTAAGCAAAAGCCAGTAATGGACAAAAACACTTCTTACACAATCATAGAAATCAAGAATGGTCCGAGGCCATACCATCACAAAACTCAGACAAAGGCCAAACAAAAGCTGGAGATGTGCTACCAGAAATACCTCAGTAACGATAAGCTTACCATCAACTGGAAGGGGGAGAAGCTAGAATACAAAGAACCCGAGGTACTAGTCAGTAAAAACACCCTAATCGACGAGAAAACGGGAAAAAAATCCACCAAGACTATCAAGTACGATTTCAAGATCAAAAAGTTCGAAATCAATGGTAGCAGCGTTTCAGGAAGATATGGGATCTACCAACCCTCCGGGCAAAGAGGGGAGGGCAGCCAAGTCAAACATGCAGGATTGACAATGTTCTACAACAACAGGGTCATACTAGACAGATCCAGAGACAAGTGGATGGAGAGAATCTTTGGAAAGGGGGCAGGGGATCTAGCCAGGCAAAGGGTTTTCCTGAAGATAGACGTACAATTAACCCCTAATGCTCTGAAAACTGATTTCCTATGGAAAGAGTACACCATTGAAAAGCTTGAAAAAGCGATAATCGAACAAACTGACAAGTTCATAATAGAATGTAGGAAGATAGCAACTAAGACAAGGGTGTACAGAGGAGAACTATCAGAAGCCGAGAAAAAGCTCTCGGATGACGAAATAAAGAGGAGGCTAGAATCTTCAGACGTAGCCAATGCATTAGTTAGTGCCCAGATGGAAGCCGAATCTGGAACTCCAGAACCCTCTAAAGAGGAAATAGAGGCTTTGAAGAAGGCTTCAGAAGGAGCTACTCCGCTAAAAGTATCAGTTGCAGGCGGAAGGCCAGATATAGAAGCGGTCCTTGGAGATCTGCACAAGGCCGAGCCATTCCTCACATCCGTTTCAGAACCAAAGAAAATCAGCGTTTTTATCAACCCAAAACATCCTTTCTACACGCAGAAGATTGGACCAGATCCAGAATTATACCAGCTCTACCTGGATTTCTGCATGGGGCTTTCTTTGGCTAAGTGGACCTCTGATAAGCAGGATTCGGATGTCACCCCTTCAACTTTCATAGGAGTGCTCGACAAACATCTCAGAGGATTCGGAGATGCCAAAAAAGAGTGAACTAGATCGCTAATGATTGAAAACTCCAGTGGAAATAATGGAGTAAGATATAGATCTACTCCGGAGGAGCATTAGAAATGCGCTTTACCCCAAGAGAAAGAGCAATCGCATTTTCTAACGATCTAAAGAAGTGCTTCTCCGAATGGATGGAAGAATGGGATGAGTTCATAGATCTGAAAATCGAGACTGAGGACATTTCGATAGTTCTGGAGCAAGGAGACGATGACGAGCTAACGGATGAGGAAGTCAGTAACCTGGTTGATGTAACTACGGAGCTAATGAAGTGGTGCGAGGACCTTGATCTGAACAACCCGGGTAGGGCCGCATCGAAGAACAAGCTCTCCGGATTCCTAGGGGGAATAGGCAATCGAAGATGGGAAATTTACCAGCCCGGTGCAGGAAAAAATGCGGACAAAGCACTCAATCTGAGACCCATTGGAGATGGAGAGATAAGATTCGACGTACATCAGGACGGTGATCTGGATTATGTAAAGCTCTCACAGCTCGACAGGGAGGAATTGGCATGGTCGCTGTTCAAGATAGAGATCGATAACCAACCATCAGTTTTCGTGGGGTCAATACCAGCATGGGAGCTTGAACTGGTGAGCTCTGTCCCCTCACTGGAATCAGAAATCTCGCGATACGAGTCTGCGAGGAGGATATTGGACAAACAGCGGGCTGTCGATCGCTGGCAGCGCCAGATAGTGAAGAAAAATAGGGAGAGCATAGCACTATTTTTTGATGACGAAGAGACATTCTTTGCCAATCCTGTTATACTTCACGATTCAGGCTCAGATTACATAGAATACGAAACTAATGATAGTGGAGTTACTGAAATCAGTGTGAAGCTAGGATTTTTCAATGACAAGAAAAGCATTAGATTGGTCGATGATGTGGCAACGGACTCTAGGCCGATGACCATTATTGACGGCCAACATCGGATCAGAGGTGCTTCTCTAGCTCCAAATAAATATAATCAGAGGCTGATGTTGGTGGTCCTGCCTCCAGAGATCTCAGAGGCCACTGCAGGAAAGATATTCGCTGAGATTAACACCCTCAGTCAGCCCTTGAAGGACAAGCACAACATGTTCCTTGCTCATCGTTTCCAAGTCTCCTCGCCAAACCCTAAGTTCACCTTCGCACCCTTCGATGCGGAGAATGGACGGACTTTCAGAGATCGTGCAAACAAGATGTCTTACGAATTCGCGGCGAAGCTATCAATCAGCGAAGACTGCCCATTCCTCAAGAATAGAATACGCTTCTTAGATCAGAACAAGACAGCGGGCCGAATATTAGATATCGAGAAGTGGGTAGAATTCACCTATGGATGGTTCCAGAACTACCCATACACAGAGGTTTCCCAATTCGAAGAAGACCAGATCATGGATGAGCTATGCAACTATTTCCAGGCATGGTATGAAATCATCGGAGAGGAAGAGTGGTCTGGAGACGCAGGCTGTCTGTTCAGAACCGGGACACAGTTCCGTGTGATTCTGAAGAGATTCGAACAGATCCATCAGAGGGCGAAAACGGAAGAGGGCAAGACAATTTCAACCTCTAGATTCAAGGATGCCCTTTCTCCATTGGCGAACATCCCATTCACCGACCCAGAAATATTCGATGCGTACGATGACTCAGGCGAGAAGCCATGGAAGCTCCTAGATGCATGGGTCTATGACGCGCTAGAAGCCAGATCAGCCGCCACTGAGGATCAGATCAAAGACACGGAGCTACGTGGAGTTGTGGGAGCTGGGATAATCTCCCATCCAATCTCAAAAGAGAAGCACCAAGTCGACATCCCATCCACGGGAATGTACCCTTCACCCGGTACCAAGGGTACGAAGTACATCAAAGCACACCGGCCGAAGAACTGCGGGTACACGTGCAACATAAGAGTTGGATTCGAGGACCAGCTTTTCAACAGAGTCTCCCACGCCTCAAAGATGATCACGGTCAAGGAAAACATCCCCATTAGGAGTACTAAAGACATAGAAAATATAAGATCGGGCCTGTACATTGAACTCGAGTGGGAAACCATAGCAGGAAAGGTCGTGAACAGGATAGATTTCTAATAAATCGACGATTTCATAATAACGAACGAATTGTAACTATAAAATATCACAACTTCACACAGCAATCATGGGATTCACCGCCTTCCAGAAACACTGTACTGAATGCCAGGATGGCGAGCCGTGTGGAAAGATGCACGTCTACGCATTGTGCCTGGACGTATCGATAGCGGATCAAGAGTGGTTCAAGCAGGTCAACCCCAACTACAGGCCAGGAGCTGAGTGCTTCTACGTAGGCCGGACGGAGAGGCATCTGCCGAAGTGCAGAGCCAGTGCCCACCAGCACTGTAAGCCCGGGAGTTGGAAGGGGAAGGAGTACTTGTGCTATTGTAGCGGGGAGGGCGAGGGGATTTCTTGCGGTATTGGCAGCAGAGGAAGCTCCAAGGTCGACCGCTTCAACACATTCCTATTGCGTAAGAAGCTCTTCCGGAAGGAGAACCCCCAGGAGGATCGAGATTCGAACAAGAGAGCAGAGCAAGATCTCGCAGATAATCTTCGGAAGCAGGGATTCGGGGTCTGGGCAGGACATCTGGACACAAATGCCGGGAGCCTACTCGACAACCCTGCCACACCTCCAGATCCATCCGACGAACTCACAAAGTATCAGTCCATGTCCATGGCAAAAATCAAACAGCTACTGAAGGAACAAGGTAAGCCTATATCCGGATCGAAGCCCGAATTAATCTCTAGGCTGCTATCGTGATCAGAGAGTCCCATATCGACCAGTCATGTTAAAGAAATGTCATTTTTTCCACGGAGCTTAATAAACCCTGATTCCTGTGAAAGAGCAATGCCCTCCCAGATTGAGAGAAGTAAATCTCGTAAGACACTGGCAAGGATTTCCGGAAATGCAGTATTGAAAACAATTGCAAGGTTACGTCATGACAGTGAAAAATCCCTCTCAATTTTGTATGAAATGGTTTGTAGGGAATTAATCAGGAGACTGATAGAGTCGTACACATCCTCTCCGATTACAAATGAAACTATCCGAACAAACCCCGATCTGGTTTTCCTGATGCCGACAGTCGATCTAGAGGATGGAATTAGAAATGCTCCAGAGTTCGATGAACCAGTCTCATTCATGATAGAAAACTCCGGTGCTTTCTCTCCAGAGGATCTTGGAGGTATTTCTGAGCTATTCAGCGGACATAGTGCAATATTAACAGATTCAGGCGTGGAATTCGTCAATGATATTTCAAGGAGGGGGGCAGGGCGGATTTACACGCCTTTCGACGTCACTCTACACATGTGCGAAGGGACAATACCCGACATAGTGAGTAATTGTCACTCCTTCGATTGTTTTCTCAGACTTCGGATTATAGATCCTGCCTGTGGTTCAGGTGCATTCCTGGCTCAAGCTTCTCGAATTCTGATTCGTGAGGCTATATGTAGATGGCCCGAAAGAGAGGATGAGATAACCAAACATGTATTTTCAGCGATCCTGCATGGAATAGATTTGGATGGATTTGCAGTTAACCTATGCAAACTCGTTCTTTGGATGGAAGCAGGCTCTCCTGAGGACTCCATCGGATTCCGCCTCGCAGAATTCGACTCTCTCTCCAAGGGGGCAGATCCCTCCTTTTCTGATTGGAGTAAGTACACGGGATTGGAATTAATAGAAGGCTACGATTTGTGGATTGGAAACCCCCCCTATGTTAGAGTAAAACCATCCGAGTATGATGGTTTTGTGTATTCCGATGCTAGGAACCTGTACGCCCTTTTCTGTGAATTAGGTATTTCCCTAACCAAGAAAAACGGAACATTCTCGATGATCTTACCCCAGGGGGTTGTGGTTTCCAGAGATGCGGACAGGCTGAGGTCTTTCCTACTAGGAATCAGGGGGTCGAAGACATTCCAGGTTTTCGATAGTGTACCAGACTTCCTATTCGATCAGGGCAAGATTGAGAGTAATAGCAACACCAATATCAATCAGAGGACGACCATTGTCACCGTACAAAAGGGTCGAGAGGAGGAAATCCTGACTTCCCCACTGATTCGTTGGAGGAGAAGCGAGGAGAGAAACTACCTATTCAGGAATCTGAGAAATTCGCCTATAACCAAAGAGGACAGGGTCCACGGCAAAATACCCATGTTGGGATCTGATGCTGAAGTGGCCCTATTCAGGGATTTGGTTCGGAGAGGGCCGAAGATAGGGGAAAGGATAGGCAAGGGGACAAAATCCCTTTACATGACCAAGGCAGTTCGCTACTTCATAACCGCACTACCCAAGTCATTGGGACGGGCAAACTCGATTGAACTAATAATCCCAGAGGAAGACTTCCATTCCATTCATGTGATCCTGAACAGTAATGTGTTCTACTGGTGGTGGAGGGTCATTGGAAACGGATTCCAGTTGGAAAGGGGGGACATCGACTGTTTCCCAATGATCCCAATAGATCCCCAGCGAGCGTCGCTGCTCAGCCGAAGACTGTCGAAAGCCGAGGATTCCTGCAGAGTCATAAAGAGAAACGCTGGTAAGGACATTCCAAATGTTAATTACAACTATTCAATGGACCTAATTTTAGAGATCGATAGCGAGATACTTTCATCTTTCTCAGATCTGGACTTTGATTTCATTCTCAAGTCAAAATCAAACTCATTGTTTGGGAAAATGGACGGTTTGGTGGGTTATTCTTAGGTGCACTTCCATGAAAATGAAAGATCTCAATTTTCAATCCGATTTCTCAAATCTCTAGAATAACGATATTCTCAGTATGGCCTGTATATCTTAATCTTGAATGCGGCTATTCGCTTCTCCGAAGTCATGTTTTCATCCACAATCTCGGGGTTCTCCTCCAAGAGTCCCTTCCAGTCTATGATCTCCGTCTCCGTCTCTACCCGCTTCCACATACAGACCCCATCGATCCCGTCGTTCTGTCCGCATGCTGCCTTCACCCTGTCGACAGCCAGATCTAGGTGGATTTTTGACTCGCGTTCATCTCCAAGGCTGGAAAGAAAGGCCATATGGGCATCCTCTATTTCTGGCGTCCTAGGGGCAAGAGAATCCTCGTAGTCATCGGGTTCGCCACCTGGGTGCTTACATTCCTTCTCGCTCTTTATGCGATCCGCCAATGACTCGTCCAGAGCGTTAAGAGTCGGGTTAGTGAATTCCGCCTTCAGAACCCCGCTCACAGAGGTTTTTGTTGAGGAATAGCGCTTAATCAAGAGGGGGTGATTCTTTTTTATCGCACTTTTATCAACAGAGGCAGCTCTGAGCTTGTCTTGGAAATCTACGACTCCATCTATCCCTCTGCTATTCCCCATCATCCTCAATAGCCTCTGTCGATACAGGGAGGTCAACGACTTGGCCATAACGTGCCTTTCCTTCGCTCCCAGCCACTCATCGAAGAGCCTAAGATCATCCTCGCCAGCCTCCTTGATCTCTCCATTGGAAGAGATGTTGTAGATCTCCATGCCCAACTCGATTATATCCCTGTGTCCCTCTATGAGGTTGTCCAGTAAAGTGGCCTTCTCGACGGCCTCATCGATTTGCGCATCAGACATCTCGAACCACTCCCCATGGACACGAAACGGTGCATACTGGTGGTGCAGATAGTTCTCTACCGTGCTAATCGCGCTAACCTTCATCTCGTGGAGTGAGTAAAGCTCCCTGGGGTTGCCGGTCTGATGGTCATCGATCCGGTCGGCCACAGGACGTTCGAAATTGGTTAGTCCTATCTTGACGTAGTTGCCCAGTTCTCCGGTCCTGTAGTCTCGATCACGAAGGAAGTATAACCACCCTGGCTTCAGTACAACTGTCATAGTCTCACTTCTCTCATTCTTAGTATATCAATAGTTCAAAGCAAATGATTTGATGTAATCTAAGGTCGGTGATAGATTTTCATAGTAGGCATCAGAGACGTTTACGTTGTCGAGTATCTCTTCCTGCCTCTGTTTAGGAATCCTGATCCAGTACTGCTTCCTCCACTGCCTATTTGATAGTAAGGTCTGCCCGCACCACACACCATCGCCATGATCGGGGCCGGTTGATTCGAAAGGAGAGTCTGATGCTTTGGTCGTGAATCCGCACATGCACGCCCATGACCTCCTGCCTTTCCTAACGTTGATTTCGATGTCACAAAGCCTACATCTCCTAGGAACAGGTGATGGCGACCCCTTCCTCTCTACAAAATCGAACGTGGAATGGATTTCCCATGAACATTCGGTGCATTCCCAGTACATGGTGGCTTTCTTTGTCTCCAGCAACAAAAGCTCTGCACATCCATCTACCGGACAACACAACTCCACATGTGGCAGCTTGTTGAAGTCGAAAACAACCGGCTCTTTCTTGGGAGAGCACTCGCTACAATCGCATACACTGCCGATCGACATAAGATTTCCATTCGGACACCATCCGAATCCATTGGGTAATGAGCTAACCATATTCTGAACACATCCTCTTTCTTCTTCCTATTGCAAGTTACACATTTAGTATTATTCCAGATCAATCCCCACTACCATCTGGGCAAGGTCCTGTTCATGGATGGGGATGAGGTTACGAATCACTACGGCGAGTCGAGGGCACAGAGGATAGCCGAGTTCCACAGGCACCAGGACACCCCGGTGCTGGGGATGTGGGAGGGCTCGTTCGTCCAGTGGGACGGGTCTAGGGGAAGACTGACGGGCAAAGCAACGGCGTTCCTCCCCGGAGCCGATCCCTGTGATTTCCATGATGGTTCGGAATTCGACTCCGAACTGAGATTCAGAGATTAGCCATTAGTCGCATAGGATAATTGCAAGATTGTCTCCCTGTATGAAGTTCTATATCATATGTGCGGCTTTTTTTCGAATTATTAGAGTGTAGGTGACCACATATAGTTCAATTAAAACCAAGATGCCCCTTGCGGAATACGATACTGATGAGGAAGCAGAGAGATTACCCGGTTACTCTGTATCGTATCCTCCTCTACCTTTCACGAATGAAGGCAAAGGGGCCCGAGGCGAAGAGGCTAGTGAGGATAGAGAGGGCCACGGGAATAGATCGCAAGGAGCTCAGAGGTCACTTGGATTCCTTGCATCAAGCCGAATTGATCGATATCATTGACTCGGGTAAGGTAGGTCGCGGAGGCCATCCAGTCATTCATTGGGAGATAACAGAGTCCGGCAGGATGTGGAGGTCCGACATCGGAAGGATGATCCAACTAGGACAGAGGATGGGGGAGTATCCGGAGTCATTCTTCTATCTGCCCTCGGATGACATAATTTAGGTGGACAAGTAACCTCCTAAATACCCACTCCGTTCCTTATACCACATTCCCTTCTCGGCATCTTCATGGCCGGACCGAAGCCAGTAGAGAACGTGACTAAGGGACTCAGCTCGCTCATCGACGAGTTCTCCTCCGCAGTGAAGGAGCTAGTGAACGCGGGAGAGGACACGGTTGTCCACCTAGCAGTGGGAGGAGGTCGTGCGATCAGCGCGATCGTGGATGCGACGGGCGAGGTGACCAAGGTGACAGTGGAGACAGCGGGCAACGTGGTTGGCACGATCAGCGAGAGCGCCGTGCGAATCGCCAAAGGCAAAGCGGGCAAGGGAGAGGCCGAAGAAAAGGAGAATGAATGATATGATGGCAAAAGAAATTACGGCCTTATTCAGTGGACTGATGGCGGGACTTGCGGTAAGCAGTTTCAAGCACTATTACCACATGTTCGCTGAGGGCCAGGATAGAACGAAGATCGATCAATACGAAGTAATCGTGGTCGAAGACAAGACAAAGACAACTAGGAGGAAGAAGTCATGATTCCAGTTATCGGGTTTGCAGTCAACCAAGCTGTAAGAGCGTTCGGAGTTATGTCTGTGGCTGGATTTGCAGGCATGGGTTTTGGTCTGGGAAGGAAATACGGCAGAATTGCATGTGAGATGTCCGATCAAATGTACCAAACAATCTCAGACAGGGTCAATCAACAGAGAGAAGAACTGAGATGAGATGATGAATTCGAATGATCGTCTGCTTTTCCGGGCAGCTGCATTTGCAATGGCTACTACGTCCCTGATTACGGGGATTATCCAAATTACCAGAGATATCGAGAAAATATACGCACATCCTCCAGTAGGGCCGAAGTTAATCGAATCCAAGCCCCAGGCCCTCCCGGCCATGAAGTTAGGTTATCCAATCAAACAGTGCGAGTGCAGAATTTGTGGCAGAACAGGTTACACTGAGTGGCACCACATTATCAGCCGTGGTCATGCAAAGAAGACCAACCAACTGGATCTGATAGATAACCCAGGCAACGTTGTGGAGCTTTGCAAGGGATGCCATGACCAAACTACTGCTTCCAAGTCCAGATATCTTCTTGAGAAGAAGCAGAAGAGGTGGAATAAGCGGTTCTGGAAATCATATCAATAGATTCAACTTCCTATTACTGGTCGTGTAATCAATGGTGCTTGAAGCCCTCTTGACGGCACTGCCCTCGCTGTTTCCTCCGACCTCATTGCGTGATTTCGCGTTCGTGGCAATTATTGTACCAACGATTATCCAGCTCTTGCTACTTATCTCCCCCTACCTCAGGTTTCGCAAAATGATACCCGAGAAACAAACTATCAAGGCAGTGAATCTAATTGGAAAACTCGAAATTCCTAGGCTATACTCGTGGTTGTTCTTTGAGATATCCAAGATACTTCTCCCGGCAATACTGTCACTTCCGGTATTCTATTTATTCAGGCTTAATCAGCTTACCTTCCAAGATTTAGACAACTTCCCATGGGTCAAATTCCTGGCTGCTACTCTTCTGCTTGCCTGGTCTCTGAGGTCAATTCATCGAGTAATTCAGATTAGAAGGACATTAGACGATGGTCTTGACAAGTTCCAAGAACAATTAGACTTCATGCAGTCAGAGATACAAAAATGGACAAAGAACATCCCAAAAATAAACTCCTGGGAAATAGTCAAGGATACATCTCCGACAAAATATCTTCAGTTGCTAGAATACTTCATCTCTATCCGGGAAACATTCTCATCCGCTTCTAAGAAGGCAAAGAGCAAATCGCCGAAAATAGTGCAAGACAATGT
>CACGIE010000013.1 GCA_902573015.1 uncultured Candidatus Poseidoniales archaeon
GGGATACCCGTACGATTGTCCTTCAGACGCTGAGACATTCTACCACACTATTCAGCCAGGAGAACTAACAACTTTCAACATCACAATAGCCAATCCCACTCCAGGGCCCGCGGAGTTGGTCCAAGATACGTTCACCATAACAATGGAGGGCGTTCCAAATAACTGGACTGCAACACTATTCTATACGACCAACAATACCCCGATTTTTGACTCAACAAAGATTTTCCTCGAGGGAGGGGCCATAGATCCCCTTTACCTAAGGGTCAGAACACCCACAATCTATCAGGCTAAGAGCGACGAACTTGCGCAGATAAGCATCATCGCAACCTCGCAGAAGGACCCCGCCATTCGCAACAAGCTAACCCTACTGACTCTGATGGACGTTGTCCATGGAATAGAACTCGATACGAGCCATTTCCAAGTAGATGTTGAGCAGGGCAAATCGGCAGTCTTCTCAATTTCAATCAAGAACACTGGAAATGTATTCGATACGTTCGCATTCTACGACCCGGCTACACTGGACGGACAAAACGAGTGGGCACTTCCGTTTGGCTGGGGTATAGACTTCCCACTGTCGCTATCCTTGGATCCCGGTCAATCCGTAACTAGGAATCTAAAGGTCAGCGTCCCTGAATCTCAGGACCCCGGCACGTTTGCCATATACCTGAAGGGGTGGTCAACGGGCGAGCCTGTATTGTCTGTCGATAGAGGGACATTCGATGTTCTAGAACTGTGGATAAACGTCTCCATAAGGACAACTGGCAACATAGTATTCGACATCGGGGATACAAAACTGTACGTTCTTCCTGGAGAGTGTGCCAGATTCCCTGTTCAGGTGAACAAGTACTTTACTCCAGGGAGTTTAGTTTTCACAACTCCCGGCGCACCGATGGATAGGCCGGACGAGGCAGACATCAACTCATGGAGGTTTGATCATTGGACAGTAGACTTGGACTTCTCAGAATGGCCGGGCGGATCTTCATCTGCTGATCAGGACATCTACTGGGCAAATGTGGGTAACACATACACAGTCACAGCCGAGATGTGCTCTCCGTTCAATGCAACCGCTGGAATTGGGGAATCTGTCACAGTCCGTGCGCATCTGGATGGCTCCCCGAAAGTTCGTGACTCGGTGCTAATTCTGACTAATGTTGTTCAGAGATACGAACTAGAATCCTCAGTTCCTGAGACTATACTAGACCTATACCCCGGTCAGTCCTACCAGATGAACACCACGATCTCCAACCTAGGAAACGGCCAAGACAGGTTCGACGTCACAATCGAGTCCATTATTGACGATAAAGGAGCTGCACACGTTTGGGACATGTACATCCCGAGGATATTGTTCGAGGAATTAAACAGAGATGAGTCACAGACAGTCCCAATTTACATCAACGTCCCGGTTCAGACCCTTGCTGGAGATTACACCATCACATTCAACGTCTTGAGTGAGGAGCCCTATGAGGGAACCAGAGTACAGGATCAGGTGGTGCTCAGAGCTACCATAATCGAGTTCCACGATTTGCAAATTTCTCTGGATCCACTGGTGGAGAGCAAGATCAAGACCACGGCTCCAAGCAGAATCGTAAGATACACTCTCAACGTCTCAAATTTCGGAAACGTGGCTGATCAGCCTACGATTCACAACCACACGTACGATGATGTGAACAAGATCTGGTCCGTGAGTCCGGGACTGGGTTCTCTCAGCACGTGGGAAATAGACTACGCTCTCTTGGAAGGGTTCGGTAGCGAGTTCCCGCTTGAGAAGCCTTGCGTAGAACTCACAGTCGAGGAGGAGAACCAAATCAACCAGCAAGTCTCCCAGGGAGAAGGGCCCGACTATTGCTATGTCACTGCAGGAAATACAATCACACTTCCCATGATGGAGCCATATACTACTCTACAACTAGTTGTCATTGTCACCGTGGCTCCCGATGCATCACTGGTTGACAGAAATCTTGGAATCAAGGTCCTATCCATGCACGGCTCTTCTGACGAGGGCGGTGATTTCGATGAGACTGAAGTTTGGACCGACTCGTGCACTTTGGATAGCAACTCTGACGGAATCCCTGACAATCCCGCTCCCGATTGCGATACGAATGAGCAGGTACTCGAGATGCGCCTCAGAGCTCCTGATCTGGTTCTAGAGAGTGTGGTGGCTCCAGACAAAGAAGCCGCGATTGGAGAGATGCTCTCGGTCAATGTATACATTGCAAACAGAGGAAACGCACATGCTGCTGACGTCAACATCATCCTTTGCAAGGATCAGTCCGAATCTGACATCAAGAGGAACGGATGCAAGGAGGAGAACATTGTCTACAGACAGATTGTAAATGCTATTATGCCAATAGGGCAGTCAGAATCAGATCTTTCAGACCCAATCACTCTGCTATACATGGTGGAAGCCGGTAACCACGATATCGTAGTCGTAGTAGACCCTGACAACAATATCGTGGAGACCGACGAGAGCAATAACATCGAGAAGATAGGGACAATGAAATCTCCACTCGGAGCAATCGATGTAGGCAGGGAGATTGTAGTTAGATACTCTGTTCCGGTTATTATCATAGGCGCAACCTTCTCGCTATTCGGAGTCGCAGGCTTCGTAATCTGGGGAAGGAGGGTCGAGGCACTCGCTAGATTCTCAGAACTGAGCAGTCTATTGCCAGGTTCAGATGATGATGACCTAGTCTTCTGAGGCCTACTTCGCCATCCACCATGGAAGCGGCATTGACTCTCTTCCAGAGACAAAGGAACCAGAACTGGTCGCGAAATCCCTCATTAACTTCTCTCTCAAAGCATCCATCATCTTCTCAGCGTGCATTGATTGTATCCTCATACCCTGGGAGAAAGAATCCAAGTCCAACGGTCTTCTGGGATTCCTCATCATGGCGTGTGCAAGCTGCCTCTCTTCGTAAGACTCGAAGCCCTTTTCCAGACTCGGAGAGACCTTGTGCATGACTTGCTGATGTAGCGCGATTATCGAATCTCTCTGCCTGTCAACACTCTCCAACGCCGCATCCAACTCTGACAAGATCCCCATCGCATCTACTATCGGCAGGCTCTTCCTGGAACTAATCTTGCCTAAAACACTCTCCAGATTGTCGGGAAGAACTCCGGAAAAACTCACCCCTCGAGGCATCTTCCTATGCTCGGCTCTGAAAAGGTCGGGCCCCAAATCCAGACGAATCGAGAACGACTGATTAACTCTGTACACTTTCTTGGGGGGACCGCCCCTGTCCGACTTCTTCATTTCCGAATCTACGAACCCAGCTTCCTCCAGAACCTTGAGGTGTTTTACAACCGCCTGTTGGCTGACGTCAAGCAACTCGGAGAGCTGCAATGGGTAGTGAGGCTCCTTTACGAGATGTCTGAGAATCGATCTTCTAGTGGGATTCTCCAGAATACTCAGAGACTCATCGAAGTCCACCACCACTTACCAACTCAAGGTTGGGTAGTCAACGCCCTCTAAAAACCCAATCTAGAATTTATTATGACCATATGCGGTTCGGTTCATCCCTCATCCCACGACTTCCATGAATCGCCACCCTTCTCGTTTGAAGGTTCAGTAGCGATGATAGACGGGGGTTGTCGATTGGTATCTGAGAACGGATTCGGCGCCTCTGGGGGCTTCTGATCGCCTTCCATATCACTTTGGGCATTTCCTATTATCACGCGACCGTCTTCAATTATTACGAATTGATCCGGCATCTTCCTTTTGTCAGTCCATACCATGATTGCTAGTACAAATCCAACAAGCCCAATCGGGGAACCCATGCAACAGCCTATGTAGAATAAGTAAGTCCAAACGATTCCGCTTAATTTGTTCGCAGAGTCCTCATCGTCAACAAGCCAGAGTGTGGTGGTACCAAGATTCTCCAATGTGTACTCTCCTCCAATATTCTCGAAGACTCTTACAACAGAAAATGAAGTCCCATTACGCTCGTCATAACGATCGAACTCTAGCGCTCTAGCCCCTCTACCCGGCAATTCGTTACCCTGACTGTCTGTCAATATCAGATCTGCATCGGGCGAGCCGCCATCGGATACCCTGAGTGCCGAGACTAAGATAGAGCTCTCTATCTCAAACGTAATCGAATCACCCGGTTCCAGTTTCACTAGAGAGTTGCTCTCCGGATTGTACAACTCGTTGTAGTCGTCGAATACCTGCCACAAAGAAATCACGGCCATCAGTAGTAGGACCGCGGAGGAAGCGGTGGTGATTCTGGCCAAAGCCCTCTTCCTATCGGTCACAATCCTCCCTCCGGGCACTCATCTATCAGGCTTTTTTCAGTAAGTTATGCCCATTGTGGCAAGCTTCTCAGGCAGATAAGTATCAGTAACGAAGTCTAGACCGTACTTTGCCAGAGACTGCTGCTCCGCTTTTTTCCCTATTTCTTGCATTAGTTGAATCTGCTCTTGCCACCAACCCGTAGCGAATCTTGGATCACTCAACTCTGCCTCCAGTGCATTCAAGTCCTGTTTTGTCAAATCATCACTTGGAAGGTCGTAGGCTAGTATATCATCGGCTGTTATCCCTAGATATGTCGCCTCCTTAGTAGCCAAGTATTCTGAGATATGAGCAGTTTTGATTGCCCCATAGGCTATGCTAGCATAGATCCTGAATGACCAGGGGTCGCAGTCTGCGAAGACCAATATCGGCTTGTTCCATTCATCGCTCATTCTTCTCATAATCCTCCTGGTGGATCTTGCCGGTTGACCCTTTAGATGGACCAGAGCGCACCTCGCCTCCTCATCGAAACCATTCTCTACTAGCCTGTCGAACATTCCACCAGTCTCTATTGCCATCACGAAGTCGATATCCTCTTCCACCATCCTAAGCTTCTCTGACTCTACGTTATACGGAACCCCGTATCCAGAATCACCTACGTCGTCTCTACAGTTAATCCTCATCCAGTCTCCTCTACGATTCCTCTCCTCAAAGGTGACGTTACCGATGATTCTCGCACCGTCTTCCTCAGGCCTCAGACCGAAGTCTTCTCTCAGACACTTCGTCACTATCTCCAAGTCCTCAGATACTCCATTGCTTTCGTTCTGACTAGAGAATTTTCCATGCCCCCATCCTTCAGAAATGTAGTACATTTCCCTAAGAGTGGAGGTTTTTCCATCAGAGATCATTCCTTCAACGAACTCTGAAATGTGTAGTGCCCTCAGAAGTTGCCTGGCAGAACCAAGAGATGTCGCGTCTCTAACCGTCTTCTTCTTCCCGTACTTGTATACTCCAAGCTTCTTATCGAATCCTATGTTTGATTTCGATCTCACTG
The DNA here is from genome assembly GCA_902573015.1 of uncultured Candidatus Poseidoniales archaeon. Classification (GTDB taxonomy): domain Archaea; phylum Thermoplasmatota; class Poseidoniia; order Poseidoniales; family Thalassarchaeaceae; genus UBA36. The sequence goes on from CACGIE010000013.1 coordinate 5,286, forward strand.
GCAGGGTCATAGTAGGAGGGTTACCTTTCATCATCTTATCATGCATTTCCGAAGCAACTCCATGCAAAGCATCAATCACCTCTTCCTTCGTTTTTTGTCTGTCCATTGTCACTCGTCCACCTCCATTTCATCTTTAGTTGTGAAATCACCAAACAGACTTGTTTGCCCCTCAACTAGGGGCCGAGCCTGAGACGCTTCACTATCCTCGGCTCTTTCTTTAAGTTGGGGTATTGTCTCTTTGGGTTGTTCCAACTCCGCCTCGGCCGCTTCCAGTGCTTCTGATTTCCTCAATTCCTCTAGCAGCTTCTCATCGATCTTAGACGCACCTATGACTTCTCCATTACCTCTGTAAAATATCTCTGCATCGCTCCATTCTCCTTTTCTCAAACCAGAGACTCCGAAGTGTATTGTCGTGGCAGTTCCTGGATTCAGTGTATCCAGCCTCCATGCCCATAGTCCCTTGGCCTGCTTGGCCCCACCTAGGGGGTTATCGGAAATTGCAGTTCCATCTCCTTCCGGCCATTTTGCTAGAATTGTGTAAGCTCTCGCTCTAGCAGTGTAGTTGTATATGGTTATGGAGCAAGTGGCTAGGCCCTTTTCATCATCCCACCCCATCTCCTCTTCACAGAAAACTGCATCCATTATCCTGGTAATTATAGGTGCTAGGTCAGGCTCATCCCTAGATAGGATTTCTGAGGATTTCTTCGAGATTTCTGGTAGAATTATGTTAATGAGCTCAAATTTCTCTCTTGCTTTCTTCCTCTGAGAACTCTTCTTCAGATGGCCCTTCAGACCTCTTCCAACCTCGAGCATGGCTAGCCTAATCTCTTCGAACACCTCTTCGTTGTCGGAAACAGCCTCCTTGGCTTCGCTGGTGAACTGGACATTAGTAGATGCTAGATGGATTAGCACTGCTGCAGGACCCTTTGGGATGCCCTTTCCTCCGGGATGATCTAAACCGTATCTCTTCCAGTCAACCGCCTCAAGCGCCTTCGTGAGGAGACAACCTCCTTGTTGATACATCAGGGGGACCCTATTTGCAAATCTTAGGACCTCAATGGGTCCATCCGCGCTAAGATCTCCACCAAAGACCAAACCAACCTCAATCTGAAACGGGTTTCCTTGAGTTACCTTCGGGTTTCTTGTAATTGTCGATGCGAATCTGGAGTCGATTGCCTTCGAGAGCCCTTTTTTGATCAGGAGGTCCTCTATAGGAGAAAGACAATCCGTGGGTGGAGAGAGGAGCTTCACCTTCCTGAATGCGTTGATCATACCTTGTGCATCATCTCCGGATATCCTCTTTGGGCTTCGCCCCTCATCTAAACCGGCTTCAGCTAAGATTTCCCGTGCCGCCCTCATGCTGACCCCTGAGAAGTTGTGCCGCAGGAAGGAGGTCATTTTCCTCTCCTCGGCTTCTCTTAGCATCCTCTGTAGAGAACCTAGTTGAATTCCATGGGGATGAGGCTTGATCTCGCTAACCACCCGTGGAAGCCTATCAGTGGTTCTCTGCCATTCGTCCTCCTCAATTGTGCTCCCATCCCTGTCTCGAACAATCAGTGAGATACTTGCATGAGGGTTAACGATAGAGGTCATCCTTAGGTACTGATGGACGGATTGCCTACCTCTCTGGTACTTTGCCCTCATCTCTGTCTCTATTTTTAATCCATGAGGAACCGGCTCACTTGTCTTTTCATCTAACCATATATCTCTGCTTTCTCCGGATTTGGTTGCTTTGTTTCTGCGGGTGTCTATTCCAAGCTCCACAAAAACTGCTGAGGAATCTCTGGAAATTTTGGAAATGACCTTCGTCTTTGATCCAGCGGTCAACTGACCGTACATCACAACTCCCGTGATCCCTATTCCTTGCTGACCCCTAGTCTGCCTAATTGCATGGAATCTTGATCCGAGAAGGAATTTCCCGAAAACGTTCTCGATGTCTTCTCGTGGAATTCCTGGTCCATTGTCTTGGGTAATCAGTCTCAGCCTATCCCCCTTCAATCTCTGAATTTCTACTCTGATCTCTGGAAGTATTCGCGACTCCTCGCAAGCATCTAGCGAATTGTCCACAGCCTCCTTCACAGCCGTGATTATTGATCTTTGAAGGGTATCGAATCCAAGGAAGTGCTTGTTCTTCTCGAAGAACTCACTTATCGAGATCTGTTTTTGTTTGCTAGCGAGTCTTTCTGCTGGGTCCATCGTATACCACCACCAAGTCCTCCCTTGTCCATATGACGAGGGGCTTGCAAGGTAGCCTATGCTCGAAACGAGAACGCTATTGAACAATGCCCCATTCCTGAGGAGAACTTGACCTATTGTGAGAATATTTTAGGATGCCAAGATGTGATTTTACCTGTGAATGCACTGGTCATTACCGTTAGAGGACTTGCAAGATACAGCTTTCCTGGCCCAGAGCGACCCTGGAAGTTCCTATTTATCGCAGATACAGTGACTTGTTCTGGATTGTCGCTTACTCCGGGGCCTGCACCGATGCAAGCACCACAACCAGGATCGATGAGCTTGACACCAACCTTCTCGAATATCGATGTCCAACCCATCTCCAATGAGAGATCCTTCACTGACTTTGAGCCGAATTGGATGTAGCAGTCAACTCCATCTGCAATTACAAGACCTTCTCTAAGTGCTGCTTCGCATACCATGGCATAGTACGAGAAGTCATCATCCTTACCCGCAGTGCATGAACCTGCATAGGCGATGTCTATCGGAACCTCCCCTAATTCGTCAATGTAGGCCCCGTTTGTAGGATCAGAAGGAACTCCTTCGTCAGGATCTCCAGGATGTGCTACCATTGGCCGGATTTCTGCTAGGTCGATCTCATGAATTCCTCCATCGTAGACCGCGCATTCATCAGGTAGGACAAATCTACTCCTGATATCCCCTTCATCCATGTGCTCCCGTCTGGATAGAAGCCAATCGACTGTGATGTCGTCTGCCTCACATATACCGGTCTTCGCACTACACTCTGTAGCCATATTACACAATGTTGCTCTTTCATCCATAGATAGGCTTGCAAGTCCCGGACCGCCGAATTCCATGCTTCTATCCAGAGTCTCAGACTCCGCAGCAAAACGCCAGAGAATATGGAGAATTATGTCTTTAGCGGTACAGCCCGGATCTAACTCGCCCATCAATTCGAAACGAATACTTTCTGGGACCTTGACGAACGCGAATTGATTATGAATAAGGTTAGCATATTCGGTGGAACCCACTCCATATGCCAGTGCATTCGAAGCGCCTCCCATGCAAGTGTGCGAATCGGTCGCCTGGATGAAGTCGCCAACATCGATGAACTCTTCTCTCGCAACTTGGTGGCATATTCCTGGACTCACCCCATCCTTAGCAGAATAGTCTCTCACTCCGGTGTACTCTTGAAAGAAATTCTGCATATCCCTCAGGGTCTGTATCTTGTCAGTGAATTTCCCAAATCTTGGAACGCCAGTAGCGTAAAGCAGATGATCCTCAAAAACAGCGAATTTAGAGGGATTTGGAATCTTGTAGTCGTTTCCGTATTCCTCTTCGAGGAATGTATGTACCTGAGCAGTAGTGAACTCGTGAGAATAGCCTCCATCGACCTGTGCTAGAACAGCATCCCCAGGTTTCACGAATTTTCTTGTCTTATCGTCCCCCAGTAGTTTGTTTGACACTAATTTCTCTATCATCGTCATCGGGCGCTCTTTAGTGTCAAATTCTGGGAGAGAAACTTCTCCCTCCTTCATCCTCTTAGCGAATGGCAATATCCCTCCGTTCTCCAGAATCAATCTACTCACTGGGTCGTACTTCTCGGTAAACTCAGTCAGAGGCACACTTTCGCCGTCCTGAAGCCTACTTAGGATCGAGTGATCCCCCATGAGCTGCCCAAGATTCAGGTTGTTTCGTTCATGTATTGGTGCAAATGAGGCCGCAATCACGATCCTGATTCCCGACCACCTCTCACACTGAGGCGCCGTCTCTCTGCTTGATCCAGTACCCTTTCTATGTCCGGAGACGATTACTTCGAAGCCACCGTCAATCAAAGCTCTGGGCTCGAACACCCTTCGACCATCGTGTATTAGCCCAGCATATGCATTTTCAGCTATCGTTGCAGGGTCGTAATCGAAGCATACCCAAGCCGGAGTCATCACATCTGTATTGATGTCATCGAGAAGATCATCCACTGACAAATCTTCCATTCGCAGGTCCAATCCTTCGTACAGTTGCTTTCGAATCAACTCCAGATCCTTTGTTAGGAACAGAACTCTCTTTCCTGAAGTGAGGCCTATCCTCTCTGGCGGCCACATTCCTTCAGACATCGTCCCCCTCACACGTGCCAGTGAACGTTCGTATTTCACGATTCTCGATGATTAGTTATGTCTAAACTTGCTCCAGAAGAGAACACATTAGAAACATTATAACCTTAAATAAGATGTCCTTTGCGAATTTAATACCTTTTATTGAAAAGGGGGTGAGGATGTAATGTCATACCTTGTTGAAGACACCGTGAAATGTGATGAATGTGGAAGCCGAAATCTGAGTAAAGACGAATCCAGAGGAGAAGTGGTCTGCGATGACTGTGGACTGGTGCTGGAGGACAAGGTGATTGACCAGGGCGCTGAGTGGCGTGTGTTCAGTCCCGAACAGGGAGATCAACGAGCCAGAACCGGTGCCCCTATGACAGTCATGCTACATGACAAGGGACTTTCCACGGACATCGATTGGCAGAACAAGGACTACTCCGGTAAGTCGATTTCTAGTAGATACCGAAGCCAATTCTACAGAATGAGGAAATGGCAGAAGCGCTCTCGAGTGAGCAATGCCACGGAGCGAAACAAGGCCATGGCACTGGCAGAGCTGGACAGGATGGCAAGTAGGCTCGATCTTCCTAAGACCATCAGAGAGACCGCTGCAGTAACTTACGGAAAGGCGGTCGATGCAAGGCTTATCCGTGGTAGGTCCATTGAGGGAGTCGCGGCCGCGAGCCTATATGCCGCATGCAGAATTTGTGAGAATCCGCGCACTCTGGATGAAATTGGGGAGGCTAGCAGAACCGGTAGAAAGGAGATTGGTCGTACCTACCGATTCATGGTCAGGGAACTGAGGATGAAGATTCCCCCAACCAAGCCTGAGGACTACATCCCTAGATTCTGTTCGGGGCTTGATCTGGATGCAGAAGTACAGGCCAAGGCGTACGAGTTGATTGCGGCTGCACAGGAAAAGGAATTGACCAGCGGTCGGGGACCAACCGGTATCGCCGCCTCAATCATCTACATCGCTAGCGTTCTTTGTGGGAAGAGAAGGACCCAGAGAGAGGTTGCCGAGGTAGCCGGAGTAACGGAAGTTACAATCCGGAACAGGTACAAGGAACTCATTCAGAATCTGAACATAGAACTTGAGATTTGATTTCTTGATCATGAGCAACCGGTCGTAGAGCCACACTCGTTGCATTTCAGACAAGTGCCGTTCCTGACCATCTGGCTGCCTCCGCAGTCTTCACAGATGTCGCCTGTGAAACCTCTCTCCCTCGCAGCCTGCCTGGTCCTCGCATCAACATCTCCCACTGCTGCTTCTAGGGTCATCTGAACCTCGCGCCTCTCGCCCTGGCTCCGAGACAGTCCCTGCTCTGTCACCTCTGGTCTGCTGATGGAGAACGGGTTCAGGTCCTCCTCATCCAGAGGAACATGAGCGAGATCGTCCCTACCGGCATACTCGATTGCGAGCTCGCGGAACACCCAGTCGATGATGCTGGATGACATCTTCACACGTCCACTGCCTCCCTCTATCATTCCGCTTGGCTCGAACTTGGTGAATGTGAATGACTTCACGAACGCATCAATGGGCACTCCGTGCTGTAAACCGATAGACACCGCGATAGCGAACTGGGATAGAAGGGCCCTCCAAGCGGCGCCTTCCTTGGAGGTAAGCAGGAAGATCTCGCCGAGCTTGCCGTCTTCGTATTCCCCGGTGATGAGACGTACGCTGTGACCGCCTACTCTGGCCTTGAAGTTCGCCCCCCTCTTTCTGTGGGGCAGCGGCCTCTTGGAAGCGATATAGTTCTCAACAAGCGCCTTTGCAACAGGCATCGCCACCGGCTCTGGAAGTGGAAGGGCGCTCACGGCCTCCTCCACCATCTTCTCGACAACGCTCCCCCCCTCATCTTCCTCATCCAGGTCCATGGAGTCAACTAGTTGACTCATCAAGGGCTGTGAAAGCTTGCTACCATCCCTGTAAACAGCGCAGGCTTTGTTCATCGTGGCGTGGCTAAGGTTGTATGCTTCTCTAACGTCCTCTATTGAACAGTCCGATGGCATATTGATCGTCTTTGAAATCGCTCCCGAGATGAAGGGTTGCGCGGCAGCCATCATGTTTACGTGACCCGAAGGAGCAATAGAACGGACCCCAGCTCCCGATGGCTGAGCACAGTCAAAAATCGGCAGGTGTTCGTCCTTCAGGCCTGGAGCACCTTCAATGGTGTTCCGACCGATAATCTCCGTGTTTGCAACCTCAATTTCTTCGTTTGTCATGCCAATATGGGCGAGAGTGTCGAACCATGGGTTACTGCATTTCTCATTGCCGTCTTCGTCCAGGTAGAAATCACCCTCTGTCAATCCGAGATTTTCGACACAGAACTCTTTTCCGAGAATGTCCGGTGAGAAAGCGTTCCTAACATGGAATACTTTTGGCAGCTCAGATTCAATTTCAGATAATTTTTCGGAGGTCATTCCAGCGTTGCTTAGTAGCTCATGGGGTATTGATGGACTCAGTCTGCCAGTTCCGACGACATACTCCTCTATCCCTTTCGCTTCTGACTTTGAGTAACCAAGTCTGGACAAAGCACTTGGCAGTCCTTGGTTGATAATCCTCAGAGAGCCACCCCCTGCAAGTTGCTTGTACTGCACCATAGAGAACTGGGGCTCGATTCCTGTGGTATCCGCTCCCATTACGAGACCAATTGTTCCCGTTGGAGCTATTACCGTCGTCTGGGCATTCCTGAAACCATGTTCCTCACCCTGCATTACTGCTCGATCCCAGCAGCTTCTAGCGGCTTCTAACAGATCCTTGGGACACTTCTTGGAGTCTATTCCCATTGGTGATACTGTTATCCCTTCGTATTCTTCAGCAGGAGCATCATATGCAGCTCTTCGATGATTTCTCATCACGCGCAGCATATCATCAGAATTACGATCGTAGTCCGGAAAGGGGCCGAGGTATGAGGCCATTTCCGCACTGGTGGCATATGATTCCCCGCACATTATTGCAGTTATAGCCCCACATATTGAGAAGGCCCTCTCGTCATCATACGGGATTCCCATGTGGGTCAGTAGGGATCCGATATTGCAGTAACCCAGTCCAAGAGTTCTGTAATCATAGGAGCCCTTTGCTATTGACTCAGAGGGGAACTGAGCCATTAGGACACTGATTTCCAGGGTAGCAGTCCATACTCTTACACTGTGCTTGAAGTCTTCAATCTGGAATGTATGACTATCTAGATCGTAATAATGTAGCAGGTTAATACTCGCCAGATTACAAGCAGTGTCATCTAGGAACATGTACTCAGAACACGGGTTTGACCCATTGATTCTGCCTGCTTGGGGGCATGTGTGCCATTCGTTTATTGTGGTGTCGAACTGCACTCCGGGGTCCGCACAAGCCCAAGCGGTGTAGGCAATTTTGTCCCACAGCGCCTTGGCATCCACAGTTCTACAAGGAACAGCATCCCTTCCTTCGTCTGCAGCAGCATCCCTTTCCGTCCTGAAATAGAGGTTCCATTCATCCCCAGATTGCACAGCATCCATGAACGAGTTAGGGACTCTGACCGAATTGTTGCTGTTTTGACCGGATACCGTGGTGTAGGCCTCGCCTTGCCAATCAGTGTCTAGGACCTCAAATTCCATACCTTTCCAACCTTGTTCGGCTAGATCGACAATCCTTTTGATGTGAGCTTGCGGTACACTGTCATGGATGGCCTTGACCATAGCTTTCCTGAGTCCAGAGTTCGTTTTCTGATCGAACCTCCCTTCATCACTATCAAATGACCAAATAGACTCCATTATGGAGTCGGCGTGCTTCTGTAGGATCGTGCTTCCGATTACTAGAGCCGAGACTTTCTCTTCTTCAGAGGGTTTCCAGTCTATGTACTCCTCAATATCTGGGTGGTCCATGTCGAGAGTGACCATTTTTGCCGCTCTCCTGGTAGTTCCTCCGGATTTTATTGCTCCAGCCGCTCTATCACCAATCTTGAGGAAAGACAGGAGACCGCTGGATGTTCCTCCGCCTGAAAGTGGCTCCCCTTTCCCTCTAATGTTAGAGAAGTTGGATCCAGTACCAGATCCGTACTTGAAAAGAAGCGCCTCTCTGTTCCAGAGCCCCATGATTGAGTCTGTCCCTCCCACTAGTGAATCAGATACTGACTGGATGAAACAAGCATGGGGCTGAGGGTGCTCATATGCATTGGTAGATTTCCCTAGCTCTCCCGTATCTGGATCTACGTAACTATGGCCTTGAGCCGGGCCTTCGATTCCATATGCCCAATACAGCCCTGTGTTGAACCACTGGGGGCTGTTAGGTGCGGATCTCTGACTTGCAATCAGGTAGCACATCTCATCGAAGTACGCGCGGGCATCAGCCTCGCTTGCGAAGTATCCGTACTTCCAGCCCCAGTAGGTCCAGGTCCCTGCGAGCCGACGGAAGAGCTGTCTTCCATCAATCTCACCACCCATTCTTTCAGCGGCATCCATAGTCTGAAGCCGCTCGTGATCTGGCTCACTTCGCTGTAGCCAGATTGGAACGTCGTCCTCGGGAACGGTGCGAAGATACTTCGGAACCCCCGCCTTTCGGAGATACTTCTGAGCACAGACCGTCCCCGGCACTCCAGAGAATCCGGAAGGCAACTTCACGCCTTCTAATGAGTCAGCCATGGACCCGTCTGGGTTCCTGATCTGAACATCCATCTCGATCCATTCGAACGACTCGAACGGATCCTGCCCTGCAGATGTGAACCTTCTCTCGATGACCAAACCGCTCTCAGATTCTACAGTGCTCTCAGAGGACTTAATTTTCGTCTGCATTGTATCTTCCTCCCATATTGCTAGGTCGAGAATGCTCCCGGCCGCGCAAGGGATTTGCTCTTCCGGATGGGGGGTGTTTAATGCTTAGGTTAGAACCTAACTCTAGGAGGTCCGTTTTCACGAAAATTTTGACAATACCATTTTCTTGAGTGGATAGAATCTCAGGAATTCATTTGAAGAGACCACGCCAATTCGGCACCGGAACGTGTAATCATTATTCCAACACTACAGTGCTTCTCGTGGCTACTTTCAATAAGCCTCCTCACCAATTCCTCCGGTACATCGCCTTTCACAATGTACCTCATTCTTACGGATGTGAATACCTTAGGCGACTCATCTGCTCTATCTGCTTCGATTTCAACCTTGATGAACTCGAGATTTTCCTTTCTATGTTTCAGACCGTCAATAACGTCAATCAGAGAACAGGCAGCATGACCGTGAAGTACCATTTCCATTGGACTGGGTGATTCAGAATCGTAAATACCGAAGGTTTTCCCTGCGCCGGTAGTTCCGGTATAGCCATTAGTTCCGGTCCACACTACTTCTCCATTCATACTCCTTCGAAACAATGCACCCCCTTGAAGGGTTGGCTTCATCTATCACTTTCTAGTCCGAGTAGATTGGTGGACATGTCAGAGGGAGAACAAATATCAATTTCTAATGGGGAATTGGAAGTCCCCAACAACCCCGTGATTCATTTTATTGAAGGGGATGGGATTGGTGTAGATATTACCCCTGTGATGATCGATGTCGTTGATAGTTCAGTTGAATTAGCATATTCAGGAGACAGGAAGATCCACTGGAGAGAAGTACTAGCCGGACAGAAAGCATTCGACTCCACTGGGGAATGGCTTCCCGAGGAAACCAAGAAGTCAATGAGAGAGAACCTGATTTCTATCAAAGGCCCATTAACTACTCCAGTTGGAGGAGGGATTAGAAGCTTAAACGTGGCACTTAGACAGCAATTGGATCTATTCGCTTGTGTTAGACCGGTGAGATGGTTTGACGGAACTCCTAGTCCAGTAAAGGACCCAGGCTCTGTTGATATGGTGATATTCAGAGAAAATAGCGAGGATGTCTACGCGGGGATAGAGTGGGAGGCCGGTAGTCCAGAGGTTGGAAAGCTCATAGATTTCCTTCAGAACGAGATGGGTGTTGACAAAATCCGATTTCCAGACACATCTGGTTTGGGTATCAAGCCCATTAGTGAACAAGGAACTTCTAGGATAGTCAGAGCCGCGATTAAGTATGCAATAGAAAACGACAGGGGCAGCGTCACACTGGTGCACAAAGGTAACATCATGAAGTTCACCGAGGGGGGTTTCAGGGATTGGGGCTACGGTATCGCGAAGACGGAGTTTGGTGCATCCGAGATCGATGGGGGACCATGGTGCTCATTTCCGAACCCGAATACAGGGACTGAGATAATTGTGAAGGACGTAATTGCGGATGCGATGCTTCAACAGATCTTGACGCGACCTAGAGAATATGAGGTACTGGCCACTATGAATCTGAATGGTGACTACATCTCAGATGCACTAGCCGCACAAGTGGGGGGAATCGGCATTGCTCCAGGTGCTAACATCAACTATGACACGGGTGTAGCAATTTTCGAGGCTACTCACGGCACCGCTCCTAAGTATGCGGGACAGGACAAGGTTAACCCCGGAAGCCTGATTCTGTCTGCAGAGATGATGCTCAGGCATATGGGTTGGACAGAATCAGCAGATTTGATTGTGAAGGGTATGGGGGGAGCGATTTCCTCTAAGAAAGTGACATATGACTTTGAGAGACTAATGGAAGACGCCTCCCTACTTTCCTGTTCAGAATTCGGTCGAGCAATCGTGTCTCATATGTAGGTCTTAGATGATGGATGAAGCAAGAGAGAGGATGCTTGAGATTTATACTACTTCAGAGAATTCCAATGACCCCCTATCCTGGTTCGAGGAGCTCTACTGCAGCTCTCTAAGAGACAGGAGCCTGATTCCTTGGGATTGGATGGAACCTCACCCTTTCTTAGTAGAATGGATAGAAGAAAATCAGCATACTGGGCGCGCTCTGGTTGTTGGCTCCGGTCTGGGAGAGGATGCAGCATTCCTACATGAGAAAGGATGGAAAGTGACAGCGTTTGATGTATCTGAGTCAGCAGTTGAATGGGCAAGTCAATTGCACAAGGGGAAAGAGATTGATTGGTTGGTTGGAGACCTTGTTCATCCCGAAGAGAGGTGGATGGGGGCTTTCGATCTAGTCCTTGAGGTACATATTCTACAAGCAATCCCCGAAGAAATCAGAAACAGCGCCTACAGGAACCTATCTCCGCTTCTAGATAGACACGGGCTCCTGATGTGCATAGGTAGGTTGGCAGACGGTCTAGAAGAGGAGAATGACACTCCACCCTGGCCACTTTCTAGAGACTTCATACTAGAAATCGGCGAGGGACTATCGGAAGTAGAGTTCTACACTGCCGAAGTTCCAGATAAGGAGGAAATTAGATACAGAGCAGTCTGGAAAAGGGACTGACTATCGCTTGGACCAAATCTTTAGCCACTCTGATATATTCCTCTCAATGTCGTCTTCTGATACTTCCCTGTCTACGACATTCCCGTCTTCAATAGCCTTAATTCTACATCCGCATGCATTGGCATGCCCCCCACCATCGGAATCGAAAAGGGTTGCCAGGGCAGTCAAGTCGTAGATTCCACCCCTCCGATGTAGGAACGAGTTGGTATAGAAAGACGCAGAGACCGGGTATCTTCCGGAGTCTCCGAAATAAGCACCTATATCCCCGTGAATGATCATACATGCATCGCATTCGTCTCCAGCCATTGCAGTAACATGGTAGCCATTAGATCGGATTCCCGAACCGTCCAATCGAACTATTGCTATTCGGTCCTCGATGCGCATGCTAGAGAGTATAACCTCGTTCAGATTACCTAACTCCTTCTCCTTCTCGGCAACCAACTTGGAAATTTTTGAATCGGCCAGAATCTCTTCGGTTGTTGCTCCATCTCTCAATTGCTCAAGAATCCAAGCCGCCGTCTCCTCTCCCGAATCAACTATCCTGCTTAGCCAGATAGCAGGGGCTTGAGAAAGAAACTCATCATGAGATATTGACCCACTGTCAAGCTTGTCAACCCAATCTAGCAAATCCTCAAGATCTGAAAGATCGATAACTTCGTGAAACAACTCATAGGCGATTCGAGCGGCTGAGGGGCTATCCTTCCATACTACCATTGCTTTGCTCTCATTGTCCCTAGGTCTGTTTGATTGATGATGATCTATGCTCAGTCCACACTTGGGGTGCATCGGCAGATCACAAACTGCAGTCCATTCGTCAATCAAATCATCGAAAAGACCCGCTCGCAGTTCTCCTGGATGACCGAAGACCACTTCAGCATCCGTCCACCATCGCCTCAGTATCGCTGCAGTAACCACTCCATCTAGATCACTATCGGTGACAATACGCCTAATCTCCAAATCCGACGCTTCCATCGTCATAATCTCCGGGCGAAACATCTCATCAATGGTGATTTCTGTGATTGAACATAATCACGGAAGGTTTTCATCACGAATAGATGCTGACCAAGATATGCAGGACAAACCCGGACCTCTCGAGACCTCGTGCGGTTTCATACTACTGAATTTTGATAGTTTTCTCCTTCTCCAGTATCCACAGGGACACTGGAGCTTCCCTAAGGGGCACGTGGAGAAGGACGACGTTGATCACCACTCTACCGCCTTAAGAGAACTTACAGAGGAGACAGGCATATCCGATATCACCATCGATGGTGAATGGGCCGAGAAGACTGAGTATACCTTTTTCAGAAAGGGAAGGGAGACCCCAAAAGAGGTCTTCTGGTATTTGGCTGAGACAGATGAGTTGGAGGTAAGCCTCTCTCATGAGCATAACAACTACCTTTGGTTGCAGTTTGACGAGGCCGAGGAACAAATCACATTCGAGCAAGAGAAGGATCTACTCCGTTCTGCTCGGCATCACCTTAGGTCCTGCGGACGAAGTCTATGACTCTGCATCTCTCTTACCTAGCGGAGTCCAAAGGACCTCTTCCTCACCGGTGTTTTTTGCAATCCACCTTCCCATCACAAACAACCAGTCTGAAATTCTGTTAAGATAGCAAATAACCTCATCCCTAACTGAACCTTCACCCTCGACGCCTCTCAAATGACATGCCTCCCTCTCTGCCCTTCTGGCAACGGTTCTTGCTACATGCAGGAATGCAACCGGCGCAGATCCCATAGGCAAGATGAAAGATTTTAGAGGCTCTAATTCCTTAATCCATTCATCCATTTCTTGAATCAGCCTGTCACACTCATTCATCCCTACCAGCACCATTTGCTCTGGCAACTTACCGGGACTACAGGCGCACTCCCCTCCTATGTCGAATAATTCCTGCTGAACTCTATACAACGCTTCATCAGCCTCTCCAGGGCGATGGAATCTTGTCACTCCAGGCATCCTTTCAAACTCCATCCGGACTACGCCAATTTGCGAATTTAACTCGTCAATAGTGCCATAAAGTCCAACTCTGGGACTCTCTTTTCCGACCTTCTTTCCATCAAGTAGGGATGTCTCTCCACCATCCCCGGTCCCAGTGTGGACTCTAGTTATCCTGACCATGTTGTTCCCAAGAGGTTCATGTTTTCAACCGTACTCAGATTGGGTCTGAGTCTGACAGACCTCTCTCTATTGCCTCAATCCAAGAACTGTCAACAGTTTCCCAGCCGCCCAACTTTTCTAGTTCGACTAGGCATTCCTTTTCCCCCTCATGATTGTTACCATGCCTATGAATAAGAATCAGAGCTGCATAACTCATCGAATTTATCCATTGATCCTCCATATCCCAAGATCTCTCAAAATGCGCTATTGCACCGTTAGGACCTTGAATCAAGCCTCTGTGTATCTGTCTGAGACCCGACTTAGACCACGCGATTCCGGGGACCCCTATTACCAGTCCTCTGAATGCGAGATACAACTCCAGTGTTACCATTGTGCTGGCAAGAAGAAAAGACCCAATCTGCTCTGCTTGATCTGCAACCTCCCATCTAGAGGAAAGCAGACTTATCCCTCCGATGCAGAACAGGACTCCTGCAAGAGGGGCGACAATCACATCAGTCTTCATCAGACTCATATCTCTAATGCCAAAAACGATGAACACTCCGCCCAGAAATACTGAAATCGAAGCCGGAAGATCTTCTCCTGACCCCTCTGGACTTGTGCTGGCAATCCACAGTATCAGAGCCCCTGTAAATAGGAATATGGAGAATCTTGACCCCTTCTCAGGAAAGGGTTGAAGCCTACTTAGATAGTAGCAGTAGGACCCTAAACCCAGTAGAAGAACTATCCAAAGAAACATTTCAATCATCTACCTTGCTGCCCCATCCTGCTTTCCAGAAGTCCTCATCATCAAGTAAATCTGACCATTCTGATTCCCCTGCTCCTAAGAGTAACATAGCCCTCCTTTCGAGTCCCTCTAGAAGTGCTTCATCCACCTCTTCCTCAGAAAATGCCTTGTTCCACTCTCTTCTTAGAGACTCGACTTCTAATTGCCCAGTCTCCCTATTATCGAAACTCTTCTCGCAGACCTCCCTAAGATCTTGAATCCACATCTTTGAACTCCTGACATGCGGCTCGCTGCGGAGACTCCTCTTTTTTCGGAAGGGCCACCATCCCATTGTAACGGGCGTACGTCGAAGCCAGACGTCTTGATGCTTTGTGAACCCCTAAGTGCCCAAGCCTGCACGAGACAACATGGGTCGTGTTGTCGTACACTTGGATAGTAATCCTAAGGATGGCGACATTGCATCCATTATCAGAAGATATGTGGAGAGAGTCAAATCAAGAGGCATATCGATTGAGATATTCGGATCCAAACGAGGAACCAAGAACTACGAATCAGAGCTGTCCAGATTGCCAGGAAGACTAGTCCTTCTAGATGAGGCGGGGCCTTCAATATCAAGTGAGGGATTCGCCGAATGGCTAAATTCCGCTAACCTAGATAGCGATCCAACAAATCTAGCAGTGGGACCCCCGGATGGATTCAGCGATGAAATCAAGCAATCCGCCGACCAACTAATCTCTCTATCAGACCTAACTCTAACCCATGAGATGGCTGCTGTCTTGCTGATGGAGCAACTCTACAGGGCCTCTGAAATCATCCGTGGTTCGGCTTATCACAGGAATTGAAAATCCCAGATGATACATCGGGGCTGCTGTGATACCCAAACCACAATAACGTGCCATCCATTGATAAGCATACAGAATCGGGCTGTTACTTGCCCGAGGGTAACAGTGATTTGCATGAACGTCAAACTAGAAAGAAAGACACAGAAGAAAATAATTCCAGCATTTTCAATGATAGCAATAATGCTACTTAGTCCTCAGATATCATTACTACTGAATACTGACGATTCTTCAGAGCAAGATAGCCACTTCGAACCCCCCAAGAGAACAGCATACCAACAATTGGAGCAACTTGGGGGATCAGTCCAATCTGGGAATCAAAACTCTCTATCCATGATGAGCCAATTCCAGGCCGCAGCATATCAAGACCCATTCTACAACGACCCTGCCGCAATCTACGGCAAGGTATCCGACCCATCCGCCCTCGCACTCGACCCGATGTACGGGTTCTTTCTAGAAGAAACGAACACAGACGATCACGATAACGATGGTATTGACGATCTAAATGATCTAGATGATGACAATGATGGAATTAACGATCTTATCGAGCGATTCGATGGTTGCTTCGGAACAGATCCCCTTGACCACGATAACGATGGTGTAAGGGACGAGTTCGACTGGGATGACGACAATGACGGGATATTGGAAGGCCCAATCGACTACTCTCAAGGAAACGACCCATGGAATGTAACTTCAGATAGGCACGTAGAGCCCACGACAATCCATCCTTGGACAGGGCAGGCAGTTGGCTTCAACTACTTAGTTGATCAGAACCCTATGGACCATGATAACGACGGAATCACTGATGAGGACGTAGACGGGTCGGGCCGCGGATCATATGATGAGGACGATGATAACGACGGTAGAATCGATCAGTTCGTGTGGCCCTGCGATTTCGATTCAGACGGAATGCAGGATTACTTTGACGATGACGACGACAACGATGGTGTGGCAGACATCTCAGACATACACCCATGGGACCCCCTGCAGAATTCGTCTATCGAAACCGCACCCGGTATACTATGGGACTCTTGGTCCAGGTGGGATCCTGAGGATTACGGAGAGTACGTCGACGGACTAGACTACGTCGCTCTTCACGCCTTGGAGCACCCTAGAGAACAGGCCTTCACGGAGATAGTGGACGGTGACCTCGATGGAGATGGAATCCCAAACTTCCTAGATCCGGACAATGACAACGACGGGTCTCCCGACTCCTCAGACACAGATGACGATAATGATGGCCTTGCCGACATGTACGATGTAGACGACGACAATGACGGTATACCCGACTCATGCAGGCAGTTGGATACGAACGGAGACGGCCAAGGAGACTACCCTTCACAGGCATTCAACGGCGCTGTAGTGGCCATCCAAGTACCTGGAACCGATTGTGAAATAGATTATGACGGGGATTTGGATGACGATAGATTCAGAGCTATTGACGCAGATTACGACATGGTCTGGGACTGGATCGATCCCGATATGGGGGGTTCGACGAATCCAGACAACCTACAGGGAGGATCCCAACCTTGGGACTTGGATGATGATGGAATCCCCAATGAGGAGGACCCATACCCCATGAATTCAACCGCCGAGGTAGCAACATGGGACTGTGCCAGCGTTGCGAACCCGAACCCTCAAGACCCTAGCGACAATTGTGTACTTTGGCGCACTTCCTACACTGGATTCAACGATTGGGATGGAGATGGTCTGAACAACTGGGTCGACATGGATGACGACAACGACGGAATCCTGGATTGGCTGGATATAGACCCAGACTGCGACCTAGATAACGACGCAGATCTCCATGAGCTAAACGGCTCGATGTTCAGGGACGACGGAGCTAATGACATAGATACAGACGTGGATGGAGACGGCCTTCAGAACGATGAGGACTGGGACGATGATAACGATGGGATCAATGACTTCTTTGACCCCGATGACGGAAACTGCGGAGTAGTAGACATAGACAACACTGACAACTTCTGGGGGAATAGCTGGCCCCAAGGAGATGGCGATGCTATCGATGGTTCAGAGGATGGCGACGCATATGTTGCAGTCCCGAACTACTACTGGAACCTCACCTGGGGGTTCAACCCATTCAACACAGACAACAGCTTCATGCTCGACTACAACGGGTACGACCCAAACAACTTGGACAACCCAAGTGGCATCATTCCTGAGATGTACTGGACTCTGATGATGAAGTGGAGCCCCTACAATGGTGACAACTTCTTCGATATCGACAGCGACGGCGACTCTCTGGTTAACGGAATAGACGTGGATCAGGACGGAGATGGGATGCCCGATTGGTGGGATCAAGACGAGGGCAACGACGGAGTTCTGGATGTCGATGACGTCAAGATGGGAGGTACCTTGGACGGCAACTCATGTGGCACAGTAATCCTATCCGCAACAACCGAGAGATTCTGCGGACACATCTACGCATTCCTCTTCAAGGCGCCCCTACTTACGCCCACTCAATCAGGGGGCCAATCTTTCACTGTCCCATATAGCAGCAGGCCGGACTCTGAGTGGGACGATGGGGCATATGATGGGACGAATCATCCGACCGGAATGGGAAGTTGTGACAGCAACTGCTTCTGGTTCACATTCGATCCGACTAGCAACCCAACTCCTTCAGTTGCGTATACATACAGCGACATAAAGAATAACAGAGATCTTTGGATAGCTTATCTCGGAGTCACCGTATTCGGATTCTTTCAGTGGACTTCGGACGCAAATAACAACTTCTTCCCAGATGAGATTGCGGACGATCTCAACGATGACGTCGATCCAGACGTGGACTGCGGGCAGCCCATGCCGGAGGTATCGTGGACCCCAAGTTGCATGTACAACAACACGAATGACCTGGATGACGACTGGGACATAGTCTACGACCACTTCGATGTGGATGACGACAACGACGGAATCTGGGATTATTTTGAGATCGACTCAAATGATGATCTAGACGATGACTCAGGAATAGAGGAGCCGTACTACTTCACTGGGAGCAATTGCGAGGACAATGACGATGACGGCCTGGATACGGACCCCGACGATGATGGAATATACCAGGCAGTATGGGACAAGGGAGTACTAGGCCAGGCCCTACTATTCCCAGAGTACTACGATGTGGACAACGATAACGACGGAGTACCGGACGGTGAAGACCCAGATGACGATAATAACGGCCTACTAGACGAGGCTCAGGAGGCATTCGAAGGATGCTTCACTGGGGAAGAACAGAGCCCATGGGACCACGACAACGATGGGATAGTTAACTGGGCAGATGACGACTGGGACGGCGATGGAATTCCAAATTCCCTAGAGCTCCAGAACTTCAATGACACTAACGGGACAGCAGATCCTTTTGACGACACCTGCTGCCTCAACTTCCCCATAGCCCCATGGGACCACGACAATGACGGGATAAGGGACGACATTGATGAGGACGATGATTACGATGGCATGAAGGACGAGGACGAGGTGATGCTGTGGCCTTCGCGATACGGGGCCGAATCAACGAATCCATGGGACCACGATGACTTCGGAGGGGGGGTCGGACTGGCCAATCCCAATAACAACTCCACGGGTCCAGATTACTTCGACGTAGACGACGACAACGACGGAAGGGAAGACTTGGACTGGAACAGCCCCTCATCCGGAGATTGGGCCACACCATCTAACAAGATCGAGGAATCTTCAGGATGGAGCTCGGATTGGGATTCTGACAACGACGGAATTCTAGACGACGACGACAAGATACCGACCAGAATCACTCTGACCGCTCCATCGGTATTGTGGCTAGATGAAAATCGGCCAGCGATATTCAATGGTTCTGTATTCTGGCTGGACGACACAGGCTTCGTCCCAGCACCGGACCTCCCTGTTCAGGTCCACATCAGGTACTCTGCGAACGGCACATCCGTCATAGAGACAATCGACGTCCTCACTGATGACAACGGGGAGTACATCGTCGGCCAGTTCCTGTTCCCGGAAGACATCGATGTGGGACCGAACTCAACCTATGAGGTCTACTCTGAGGTCACAGAGATGTTCGTACACGACTACAGCTCGACGCTTTCAGACACCGACGGAGACGGCATAGGAGACTCGGGGATGCCCGTCGAGGTAAGGGCGAACACCACGATTGGATTCGTATCTGGGGAGAGGTTCAGATCGGACGAGCAACCACTCAAGCTGGACTTCAAGGTCCACTACTCGGCAGACTACAACAGGGGGATATTCGACAACAGACTACCCTATGCGCCGATATCCTTCACAATTAGCGACCCAGGCCCTCAGTTCGGTAACATCACCCACCCGACTGTTTACGATGGATATGGTAACGGATACAGGGCTGACGCAGGAGGCTGGGTTTCACTGGCTTACAACCAATCCCTTGACGTATGGGAACAGGTCCAGTGGAACTCACTGCTCGATAATGGCCCAGGCGTCCCGACAGGTGGATACGAGGAGATAGTGTGGAATCCCTGCGGACCGTTGAATCCGGTCGGATCCCATTCTGTCATAGCGCCCTATGAGTACAAGAACACCTCGCTCCCTGTGGGCGACTATACATTCATGGGATTCTCCCGTCCTGATCTGGGAGGATGCACTGACGACTCCTACGAATGGCCTTGGTCCCATCTCGAGGGTTCAGAGACGGACGCCTTCTACATCCGTTCCATGCACAGGATGTTCATCGAGGCGGAAATGTCAGCCGCCTCTTTCAGGCCAGTCTACTTCTGGGACTCAACCCAGTTCACCGGGTCGTCATTTGGCGCATGGAGAGCTCTCTTCCACGCCCCATCCCTTGCAAATGCGAATATGACATACCAGGAGGCAAGTCTTGGCAAGCCATACCCGCTTCTCTGGGACGGGACTCCTTCGGGGCTCACTGGAATAGCAGGTGGCGCCATCGCCCCGTTCCTGTCCTCTGACGGGATAAACTGGACTATAACGATGCAGAATGCGGCTGACTTCGACTCGCCACCATGCGGACCGGTCGACCCACTGGATCCCAGTAGCCAGATTCGCTGCGAGATAGTACCGGAGATATTCGCAGGTGAGTCCGTGAGGGTTAGGGGGCACGTCTGGAACAAGACAATGGTGCCCGTCACTGACTTCGATGGTGACGGAACAAAGGACCCCATAGCCGTACAGATAGACTTGGACTATAACGGGATCTTCGCTGGCTCCATAGAGACTAGGGTGAACCAGCGACTGGATATCGATACAGAAGGACTGGCAACGTTCGACCACGACATAATCTGGGATCCATATTGGCCAGCATCGACATACGGCTTCAGAGCCGACTTTGGCCAGGCCGACTACTTCTTCACCGGGGAGCAAGCAGGAGTCCTTGCGGCAACGGGGGCGTACGGCAACGTATCGGTCATAGGGTCCACTGACTTCCTACTGACATCTCTGACGCGCCTCTACAGGGGTCAGAATGCGACGGTAGAGGCCCGTCTGATTGACAATGCCGGGCTTCCTGTACGTGAAGCCCCAGTGAACTGGTCATGGGCCGAGGATCAATCGAGCGGTGTAGTTTTCACAGACAACAACGGGATATTCAGGGTCAATCTAACAGACATTGACACATTGGGGAACTTCTCGCTCAGTTTCACCTACCTCGGAGACAAGTTCAGGCTGGGAAGCACTGACTCAGTAGACATGTGGGTCGTTTCACGGACGTTCATCAACGTTCAGAGCACCAGTCCCAACATCAGATCTAATGGAGACCTGTGGGAATTCACCGCCGTTGTCACCGATGACAATAGAACTCCATTCGACAAGGATGGAGGCCAGGTTCTGAATAGCTGCGAGGGAGAGATGCAGGATCCTGAGGGATACGACCTCGGAGGTAACGTCACAGTAATCTTCGAGGGAATAGACTTCGAGGACAGGACCCACCGACAGATAGTATCCGTCGAGTGCCCGGCATCTGGCTCAATCGGTTATGGACAATATCTGGACCCACAGCTTCTGAAGGACGATCCATTCTCCTTCCTTCCCGACGGTTTCGGGCCCGTGAACGTGATCCTAAGGTTTGAGGAGAACCTGCCTCACGAGGGTTGCGAGCCCATAGACGCAGGGATGCTGTCCACGTCCGGAGCATGGGACCCCTGCGTGACCATCCTCAACAGCGATCACTTCAGGAAGGTACTGCAGTTCCAAGTAGACGGATTCAGCCTCATCGGGAACACGGATCTGCAAGTAGACCAGCAGATAGTCTACACCTCTGAGATAGACCTGGATACGGGACAGATACTTGAGAAGCCAATGATAGTGACTGGACAGCTAACAGATGAGCTCGGAGGAAACCTGTCAAACAGACAAATCAGAGTCACATTCGAGATGGGATCTATGGTTTTCGACCCTGTCGAGAATCGGATGAAATTCCGTGCAGGAGATGACGGCATAGAGGCCTGTATCCCAGGAGCAACCGATGAGAACGGATTCTTCGACATCAACTGCCCTATGACTGGCGTCGACGCAGGAATGGCCAAGGTGAAGGTAGAGTACAATGCCTGGGACCCCCTAAACAACGACCGCTACAGATACAAGAACAAGACACAAGCGATGTTCTTCCCCGTATTCTCCAACTCGACGATCGATGTATCGGAAGTAGGCCCATTCAGGTCAGACTACCTGACATACACCTTCCCGAACGGCTCTACCTTCGAAGTTCTATACCTGAAGGAGGCATTCCACATCAATGCCAAGCTCTCCCAGTCAAACGGGAAGCCAGTCGGTGGGAAGTGCGTCAACATTTACCTCGATCCAGAAGTAAATACCAGGCCTATAGCCACAGCATTCACTGCCGGTGGAACCGGTGAATTCGTATGGTACTCGGCAGATCCAGATGACAACCCTAGTAGGAGGGGGGTTGAGCCTAGCGGCAATAACCTCGAAGGATTCCGTACAGTCAGAGTTGCTTACGAGCCAGAACGATACGTTCCAGGGGGCTGCGACTACGAAGTTCTAGAACCAAACCCGGTTCTGAATAGCTCCGTAGTAGATGTCGAAGTCCTAGTTAGAAGCAAGGTTGACATTCTACTGAAGCAGCACTGGTCAAGTCCCGCTGGATATCAAGAGGGCGACATTATCGCCGGGGAGGTTGCAATCCTCAGAGACAGGCTGGATCTCACTGTTGAGGGACAGAGAGTAGAATTCCACAGACAGTTCTGGAATGAATCCGGAGAGTGGCAGACAGAGCGTGTGGAGATACTGATCACCAATGAGAGGGGCTCCGCGAACTTCTCCTTCCCATACACCGGTGAAACCATTCCCGGACATCCGGAGTGGAGCGCCCCAGGAGGCAAATGGAGGGTCTTGGTTCACTTCGAATCAGTAGACGCGAACAAACCCTACTTCGTAGAGAAGTGGCTCAATAGCACCCCAGAGATAAAACTGGGAGAGGGCACCTCTTCGACCTCTGGCGGGCTTTGGACCACCCAAGTCCTGGTCCTCGCCGGAATATCACTCTCGACAGTGGCATTGGTGGGTGCGATGATGTACAACAACTACAGGGAGAGACGTAAGGTCGAGGTCCTACGAGGTATACTGACCGACGCGCTAATGTCTCTCAAGGCTTCGAACAATTACATCGAGGCAATCTTCTCTTGCTACAAGGATCTCATCAAGTACTTCAGGATGAGAGGTGCCATGAAGAAGGTCTTCGAGACCACCAGAGAGTTCGAGGACGTCATCAACAACATGCTCGGAGGAATAGTTCCCCCAGAGGAGATCGACTCCTTCTTCTCGATATTCGAGGAGGCTCGCTACTCTGATCACGACATAGGATCAGAGGAGAGGGATAGGGCGATACAGATATTCCAGTCGATGATTGGTAGGATGAACCGATCTCTCGGAGATAGCTTACTGACAAGGGAATCAGTTGTAGAGTCCTCGTTGTACGGTCCCTCCGTGAAGGCAGGGCAGTTCGTCGATGCAGATGGAAACATAAGGTTCGCCGGAGTAGATGACGCAGAGGAAAACGACGGTTTCAAAATCTGAGACACTAAGGAAATCCACTGCCACGACGCCCCTCCGGGGCGCCCGCAGGATTCATAACACCGACTTTGGTGGCCGCGCTACCTGATTAGGGGAGGGATACCGTGAGTAAGCAAGAGAGGAAGACCAACTCAGCGCTAGTTTCGCTCATAGGAGACCTGAAGGACCACACCCGAACAACTGGCTCTCCAATATGGAGGGATACCGCCTCTAGGTTAGAGACCAGCAGGAAAAACTGGGCAGAGCCCAATCTTAGCCATATCTCCAGGCACTCTTCAAAGAAGGAGACAGTACTGGTGCCCGGCAAGGTATTGGGCAGCGGAAGCATCAGCGGAGGGCAGACGGTCGCCGCATTCAGCTTCAGCGACGGAGCCAGGAGCAAGATAGAGGCCTCCGGAGGGAGGACCCTTAGCATTCGCGAGCTTATGGACGAGAATCCCAACGGCAAGGGGGTGAGGATCCTTGTCTGAGACAACCATGGTATACGATGCCACGGACAAGATTCTTGGCAGGCTAGCCAGCCAAGTGGCAAAAGAGATGATTTCTGCCAGGAAGTCAGGTAGGCAGCAGAGAGTTATCATAATCAACGCAGAGGAAGCCATCGTTTCGGGACCCAGGACGAAGGTACTAAGCGACTACAGGGCAAAATATAATCTCAACCACGCGAGAAAGGGGCCATTTTTCCCAAGGATGCCTGACAAGATAATCAAGAGAACAGTCAGGGGGATGCTCCCGTATCAGAAGAACAGCAGCGGAAGGGGGGCCCTGAGGGACCTCAGAGTCATGATAGGAACTCCCCAAAACCTCTCTGTGGAAGAACTCCCAGATGGACACGAGTGGGGCCCGACCGAGAACATTGTTCGCGATACCCCCAATAAGTACGTCAGACTGGGAGAGATCAGCTCCCACCTTGGAGTGGATGCAGGTAGATGGACAGGTGAGTGAATTGGCAAGGAAGAAGCGCACCAAGGTGGTCAACACTAGTGGAAAGAGAAAGACCGCAATAGCTAGAGCCACTCTAAAACCAGGTAAGGGAAGGGTCAGAATCAACGGCCACCCAATCCACATCCTCGAGCCCGAACTCGCTCGGAGGAAGGCACTCGAACCTATTAGAATCGCCGAGGCAATGAACAGAATAGACAGAGTCGACATCTCTGTCGATGTAAAGGGCGGAGGGCAGATGGGACAAGTCGACGCCATCAGGACCGCCATAGCCCGTGGTCTGGTGAAGTACAACGATGGTGCCGAGGGAGATGACGAGGAGCTAAGGGACGAGTTCGTACGATTCGAGAGGAAGATTCTAGTCAACGATCCCAGGAGAAAGGAACCCAAGCATCAAATGGGTAGAGGCGCTCGAAAGAAGTGGCAGAAGTCGTACAGGTAGGTGGAAATATGCTAATACCAGTCAGATGTTGGAGTTGCGGGAAGGTCATAGCCCACAAGTACGAGGAGTATCAGAATGCTCTCGCGGAGGGCAAGGATGCCGGAGAAGTCCTCGATGACCTTGGTTTCAACTTGTACTGCTGCAGAAGAATGTTCGTGGGGCACATCGACCTTATCGACGAGGTCGCACCCTTCAGCATCGACAGGCAGCAGTAAGCTCTCCGTCAGGGCTTTGACTGAACGCTCACTCGCAGGAGCCCAATTGGGGCCTGTAGGTTAGTTTGGCCTATACTTCGCGGCTGGGGGTCGCGCGACCCAGGTTCAAATCCTGGCAGGCCCACCATTGGGAAAGTACCGCAAAAATGGTCAGTTTGAAGGCCATCGCCCCCTTTGCATCGTCATGGGTTCTACGCATTCGGACGAGGGAACCTCCGAGGCCCGGGTCGACTGGCTAGCAGAGCAGTTAGAGAGACACTCAGATCTCTACTACAACAAAGCCGAACCCGAGATATCAGATGCAGATTTCGATGCATTGAGAGACGAGCTGCAACTCCTATCCCCCAATCATCCCCAACTGAGCAGGGTGGGCTCAGATCCTCCTCCAGGCTCTGAAAAGGTCGACCACCTATTCAGGATGATGAGCCTGGACAAGGCTAATTCGGACGAAGAGGTATCTCACTTCGTTTCCGAGACCACCGCCAATGGTCGGCGGTTCGTTTGCCAACCGAAGCTCGATGGCTCAGCCCTGTCATTGGAATATCGTCGAGGCCGACTAATCAGAGCAGCCACCAGAGGCAATGGCAGGAGGGGCGAGGACGTGACGGCAAACGCAAGGAGGATGATGAACGTCCCGGAGAAACTCGGTTGGGACGGAGACTGTCACGTGAGGGGGGAGGTCGTAATGCCTCTGCAAGTATTCAGAGAGAAGTACTCAGAGGTTGCGCCAAATCCAAGGAATCTAGCCGCAGGAGCACTTAGACAGAAGTATGCCGATGCAGGCAAGGGAAGCCCGAGAGACTTGCAGTTCCTTGCCTATGGAGTTGAGTTCCCAAGCGATAAGGACCGCCATCCAGACAGTCCTGAGCCCCCAAGATTCAAGCTCGACTCGGAGATAATCTCATGGATAGGCGAGATGGGGATTCAGGTGGCGGGAAACCATGTGGTTTCAGGTGACGACGACACTACCACCACAGAATCCATACTGGCAGTGACAAGGGAGTGGCTCGAGTCGAGAGACTCTGCGGTCTGGGAAATAGATGGGGTCGTGATCAAACTAGACCGTCTGGATAAGCGCGGCCTCCTAGGCGAGACCGCGCATCACCCTCGATGGGCACTGGCATGGAAATTCCCTGCCGAGGAGGCGGTAACGGTGCTGATGGACGTCTTCTGGCAGACCGGGAGGACTGGCAACGTCACCCCGGTTTCGCGCGTAGCACCGGTGGTAGTTTCAGGAGTTACCGTTGAGAATACAACACTCCACAACAAGGGCGAGGTTGAGAGGCTCGGGATAATGATCGGGGACAAGGTGAGAGTGGTTAGAAGGGGGGACGTAATACCAAAAATCACTGAGGTCCTTGGACCAGCCCATGATAGCGACCTCATTGGCAGGTCCCATTCAGATGGAACCCCTTTCTCAGAACCACTACCTTCCAGGTGCGAGATTCCAGTTCCCGAGAGATGTCCAAGATGTTCCACTGACCTAATTATCGATGGGGCATTCATCAGATGTACCAACATAGACTGCCCATCGAGACTAGAGAGAGCAATACTGTACTGGTGCAGGAAGCTGGGTATGGATGGGATAGGCGAGAAGCTGGCAGAGCAACTTTGCTCATCGGGGCTGGTCACGAGTTTGGGGGATCTATATCGGTTGGAGGACAGGGAGCAGGAGCTAATCTCACTAGAGAGAATGGCCGAGAAGTCAGCCAGTAACGTCCTCGAGGAATTGAACTCCACCAGAGCCATGACCTTCAGCACCTTCATCTCAGCACTTGGACTGCCTAGGATCGGTCCCGAGATAGCAACTCTCGTCTGTGCGGAGGTGAAGACTCTCGAAGAGCTGATACAGATGACCGAGGAAAGACAGGAGGCCATGCAGAGACTGGTTTCCATAGACAGGGTAGGAGAGACCGTGGCCAACCTTCTGCTGGATGGTATTTCCGATAGGAAGGAGTCGATAATGGACCTCTATGAGCAGGTGGAAATCGTCGAAGGAGAGCAGACATCCGTCGATGGCCCCCTTTCCGGCTCTTCCTTCTGCATCACAGGCACTCTGAGCAGACCAAGGAAGGAGATTGCTCTTTCGATAAAGTCAGAGGGAGGCAAGGTCGTCTCGTCCGTCTCAGGGAACCTAGACTTCCTAGTCGCAGGAGAGTCATCTGGATCAAAGTTCGACAAGGCCAACAGGCTTGGTGTCCGAATCATATCGGAATCGGAGTTGGACGAGATGCTGGAGGGGTCAATACTAGAGGAGCTGCCCGAAGAGAGGCAGTCTACGCTCGGAGAGTTCTGATCATCCGTACATCCCAGTAGAAGCACCGCTACTCTCCTGAGGGGGATTCAGGTGCACAGCCATCATCTCACGTATCTGACCCTCTATTCTCTGAGCCTCCTCCATGAGGGGTTCCGGATCCAGATGGACTGCAGGTAGAAGTCCGTCTAAGCATCCGATTATTCCCGCTGCTGCACGGGCATCGGGGATCGTCCCTTGGCCGATCTCTCCATCTGACTCTGCAAGTATCGCCAGTGCGTCAATCCCTCTTCTCCTACACTCTCCCATCATCACTCCAGTCATGCCTCCCACTACTCCTTGTTTCAGAAGAGGGACGCCGATTCCCTTGAGCACTTCGTGGGTAGAATCCGTGGATCCTAGCCCCAGAATCGAATCTGTCCCCGGATCCTCGTCGAAAATACTGTGCAGACTCTCTATTCCGTGTGCGAATGAATCGACCATTATCGTAGAACTCACTCCCGAGTCCTCTATCCAGTCGATTATTCCAGATGATAATGGAAGATTGAGCTCAGATGGGATATGTATCTCCGATGCGATAAGTACCACCTTGTCGCACTTCTCCATGTTGCATATCGGCTCTCCAGCATAGAATCTCAGTGGAGGCAGGGGCTTGCCATCTTGGACCAAGCACATTGGGGGAAGGTTTGGATGCCTGACGCCCCCGACAAGCTCTAAATCCAGCTTTTCCACCATGAAGTGTGCAACTATGCTGCTAACGAATCCGACTGACGGGAAACAACTAACCAGAAGGGCACCAGAAGCATTCACGTCATCGCCAACCTCGACCAGAGGGGCCCCTTGCATGAACCCAGAAACTACTCAATGGTGTTAATGGTTGTTACCGACCCGAATCGATTCCGAGGACAGTGGCGAGATGGGAGGGACAACGCATGACTTCCAGATTTCTCCATCCTCATGGAACAGGTTTGAGGAATGTCCTAGGAAATACTGGCTTTCCAGACAGAGGCTTCCTCGCAAGGCGAGCATGGCTGCCTCAATGGGTACCGCCATACATAACTCAGTAGAGGATATGTGCAACTTCGATTTATCTGGTAGGGAGGATGAAGAAATTGGTTGGCTCCATTCTTCCTGTAGAGAGACTCTGCAGAAGAGGTGGGAGGAAGAAAGGACATTATTCTCGGAGACACCTAGGCATCCTCGATGGAAGGATGAGTCATTCTCAGTGGCGCTCGACGGACTGATTGGGACTATCTCCATACTTTTCGACAAGGCGATGCTTCCAGTGGAGGAACTATCCTCGGTCACCGTAAAGACATGGAAGCAGGTTCAGGATATTGTCGTCGCAACCGAAGCAAACCTTGAGTCGAAATGCGGACGATTGATGGGGCGACTAGATCTACTGATCAAGGATCTTGAGGATGAGGCTAATGGTGGATTAATCGTTGCTGATTTGAAGACAGGAAAGCCACCGGAAGACGAACTTAGCGAGAAGGTAAGCAGGCAATTGCTATTCTACAGAGATATAATGAAGGAGAATGTGACAGAAAATCAGGATCTTCGGGCAGAGGGGTGGTACTCTTCCAACAATACAGTTTACCGAGCCGAAGGACCGCCAATCTTGGAAGAAGCCATAGGGGCATGGGAGATGATGAAACTGACTGAAACCCCATTTCAGGCCACTCCTAGCGAAGATGCCTGCTCATTCTGCGAGTGGAAGGCATGGTGTCCCAGGTGGTGGGAAGCGAAGTACGAGGGAGAGCTCAGCCACGAGGGGATGTTCAGAGACGAGGTAGTGAGGCTGGTCAGACTTGACCAGGAATCGGGAGCGGCTCTTTTCGAGCGAACGACTCCTGTAGGGGGTGATGGGGAACTGAGGGGGTCTGATCACCGCTTCGGGGCGCTGCTAAAGGGGAAATCTCTGGAAAAGATACGACAAATGAATCAACCAGAACTAGACGGATACCTATTCCTGGGCAGTATCATGTTCGGTGGTAAGACCGCACGAATGGGGGATTGGTCGGAGATTCTCCCTTGGTCCCCTCTACTCCGGTCTGTGAGAAATTGAGTCCAAAACGTCTCGAGGGTCTCCTTCGAACCTTTCAGGATAGGTGACCATGAATTTCCAAAGAAGGAGTAGAGTAGCCCCAGCATCCGCATCCGCGCTATGGGATCTCTCAAGTGATATCCCGAAGCGTTCGCAAAGAACGCCTAACCTGTGTCCTCCCGGGATACCAAGAGTCCTTGCTAACTCAAGAGTATCCACCAAGGCTAGGGGAGAG
>CACGIE010000014.1 GCA_902573015.1 uncultured Candidatus Poseidoniales archaeon
GTTTTATAGCTACTGCCAAGATTCATACCTGACATAAACTTATCTAGTTCTTGTTCTAGTAATTCTTCCTTACGTACTTGTATCTCATTATCAGCATCAGAAGCCATTTGGTCTACCCAATACTGTACAGCCATAGCTAGTACGTCTAATCTATCGTCATGTGCTAACGCACCACGTAGCTTAGTAATACGTGTCATCTGATAGGTAAGCATATACTTGATACCCTTCTCAGGAGACATGTGCTGTACACTATCGTAGTCTTTCTGTACTACCTTTGGGTCTACTATAAGCCTGTGTTGGTTCATAACAGGCTCTAACGTGTCTATAATACGACTTTCTTTTTGTGTATTATGTCTGACTTCTTCCATAGTGCATGGGTATGTCTTAGTCATGTATGGCTTGAGTAGCTCAGTAAACATACCATCACCAAAGTTACTCTCAATGAGTACCATATTTACCTGATGTATCTTTGCAAGGTCTGTAAGATGCTGTAACGTACTATCAGAATACCCACCCTCTACGCCACCAGCATCTACAACGTACAGAAAACCATTAAGCATCTTTACAACAGCGTAGGCTGTCTCGTCAGAGCCTCTACCAGAAGGGTCAATAGCAAGTACACTACCAGTATACTTAGTCCTTCCTATGGTATCCTCAGGAGCGTAGAACTTATCACCACTCAGACCTACGTTAGGAATGTCAGACACAGGCTTCATAATGCCATACACCATCTTTTCAGGTGCTGTGTCCTTATCACAGGAGTAGATAATTAGGTCTGATAGTTTAAGGGGGTACTTATTAGCATCCGATAGTGACGTGTCCAGCATAAACTGCAAAGCAAAACCACTACGTCCATAACTTAGCTCTCTTTCTAGTAGGTCTTCATCATTAAACCGTTTATCGTCTGTAGGAAGCCCATACAGTGCGCTACCTTTGTCCTGTAGTAGGTTATATAGTCTAGGAGCAAGTCGGCCACTGTACGCCCTCTCAGCACGTTCTAAAGAGGGGTAACGTGCAGGCCATACTCTCATCTCATATCCACGAGAAAGTAGTACGTTATACAAACTCATCTCGTTTTGAGGTGTTCCTAGATAGATAATCTTACCATTAGGCTTAAGAACAGCGTCAAATTCCTTTACAGTTTCACCTAGCTTCTCACGCATCATGTGTGTCATAGAGTTATTAGGTACTTCTACGTCATCAGCAATAATAATATCAGCACGAGAACCAGTAAGCTGTCCAGTAACACCCACACTCTTTACAGATGGGCTACCAGATGCTTTAGCAGGTGCGACATCAAAGGCAATCTTTGACCATCTCTGACCTTCTTTAGCCACTAAGTGTTGGCATATAGGTAGCTCAGTAATAATACGCTGCGTAAACGTAGAGAAGTCATCAGCACGTGCCTTAGACGCTGACACAACCATAAACTTTAGCTGTGGGTCTAGCAATAGCTGATGGACTACGTATGCAGCAGTGATGTAGGACTTACCTACACCACGAAATGCCTCAATGATACAACGCTTGGGACTGTCCTGTAGATAGTTAGCTATGTCATACTGTACTGGAGTAGGTTCAGGTAGTCCTAAATGCTGCCACACAAGATAGGTAAAGTTCCTGAAGTCTCTCAGTGGCTCTGGTATTTTATTCACTGTATACTCTCTGCTACCTCAAAAGGTAAATCTTTTAACAGGTTATCCATTGGACTGTCTGCCATAATAGCATCGAGACTAGCACCATTGTCTTTGAGAAACTTGACAGCTACTGATAGTTCTGATGCTGTAGCCTCACCACTACGTACACGTAGCAACAGTTCTTGTGTTATAGCATCGTGCAAATCGTCAATCTGTTGTTTTTTATTCATTTTAACATCCAATTAAAATTCTATCCTAGTGCCTTTACCACCACCAATAGGGTATACATCAAGATAACCACGAGAAGCTTCTCTTAAATCTCCAGTAACACCATGCTTTTTAAGTATCTTACGAACATCAGCAGGTTTAGATTTACCAGAAGCCCAAGAATGTAAACTACGGTCTATTTCAATTATAGCTGGTTCTGAAAGACCTACCTTTTTCTTTATCTTTAAATTTTTCTTAGCTGGTTTCTTAGGGGCTTGTTTCATTGCCATTCTCCTGTGCGTATCTGCTCAGTGACCTCTACAGCACGTTGACCTACCTGTTCAGCCCAACGACTTTTAAGAAACTCGTCTGCTGCCATATCGTATTTTTTTCCCTTTAGCAGAGCCATTGCGTTTACGAATTTGGAGACTGTTCCTATCCCTACGTTGAAGGTGAAGTTGATAAGGGCTGCGAAACGTACCTCGTCTAATTCCAACGTCCAAGGAAAGCGTTCCTTCAGTTGGCCTACTGCCCTCTGTATATCGTTTTGTAACAGTATCTCTGCTTCCTCTTCGGAGATACCTACGTCTTCCAGATTTCTCCCAACGCCTATGGTCAACTTGTCTGATGTACATTTGTATGGTGTTAGCTTAATGCCCTCATGTCGTTTTAGTTGTTCAATCAGTTCTGTCATTTTGCATTTATCCTGTGAACAATGTTAATTGCTGTGTTAATCCATACCCCTATAAGTACAAGGACATGGATAATCATTTCTACGTGACTTATTTCCATCTACCAGTATTCTGTTCTAATATAAGTTTCATCTTAGCTAGTTCAATTTCTAACTCTTGTACCCTAGCTACTGTATCCTGAACTGCCTTAGGTGGTTGGAACTCATCAATCCATGTATCGTTCTCTTCAACCTCTGCCATAGTTAGCTCAAGATTATGTTCTAAGAAAGATATGCGTTCTGTCAAACCAAAGTATACCCAAACAGAAACAGCAGTAAAAGCAATCATACTAACTAAATTACGTAGTGGAATAGTTATCTCACTACCCTCGTTTAATCGTGTCACTGCCTCTCTTGGCATCGTTATAATCCTCTCTTATTGGAGATTTGTATGGCACTCTACGCCTTTTGTTTTTTAGTCTACCAAAATCAAAGTATTTCTTTAATCTATTCTTTCGTGCTTGACTAGCTGTTGTTCTTTGAGAGTGGTCAAATACCATTTTATTTTTTACCAAACATCTTTGTTGCACCTTTGATGCCAAAGCTTGCTGATACAATTACACCTAGCGTATATTTGTACCAATCTGGTGTCATAGCAAGAGCTTCAAAACCACGTTCTACATACTCTACAGTAAAGGGCAAGAAGCAGAGCAACAGAGGAATGGAAAACAAAA
Source organism: uncultured Candidatus Poseidoniales archaeon (assembly GCA_902573015.1). Taxonomy (GTDB): domain Archaea; phylum Thermoplasmatota; class Poseidoniia; order Poseidoniales; family Thalassarchaeaceae; genus UBA36. Next base: position 3,246 of record CACGIE010000014.1, read on the forward strand.
TTGTTAAATACTCGTCCTTCCAGCTTCCGCTAGAATTTTTTTGAGCAGCTACATCCCAATCTATTTCACCAGATATCTGCTTTTCCATAATAGTTGTTTCAGCTTCAATCTGTACTAGCTTCTGCTTTGCTTTAGCTTTTTTAGTTTCTACATAACCACCAATAGCATCAGAGGCAACACCCATCAAACCTTGTACAAGTAAATTTATCATGTTGCCTCGCCTTTATTTTTTAAACATTTATATTGAACAGCAAGCATTTGTGGTAGCTGACTTGTAATGTCAGAGCTTAATTCTACTGCTCTTATCATACATTGTTCCTGCGTGTCATGCAAGCCTCTTACATCTTTTAAGGCTACACATTCTTTTGTTATCACGTGACACATAAGTACAAATGTGGTAAACATTAAATTATCCTCTCGTTGCTAGGTAGAAAAAGAACGCAAAGTATAGTACTAAAGCTCCAAACACTATTGTTAATCCTGCTATGGTCAGAAGCTCTATCAATTTTTTTCGTTTCTTTATTCTTTCTTCTTGTTCTAATTGTCTGCGTTTTCTTGCTTCAGCTTGAAACTTAATCCAATCTTGCCAAAGACCAGCACGTCCATAAAGCTGCATAGTTTCACGTAGCTGGTTTTCTTGTTTACGTACCTTTTCAAGTGCCATAAACTCTTCTAAGTCATCGCCAGCACTACCGCCTACCTTATTCCAAAACGAGTTTTTCTTCTTATGCGCTTTTTTCTGAAGAGTATCCTTTGCTGTAACAAAGTCTGTTATAGCTTTACTACAATCAACCAACTCACGTCCATTACTCAAAGTTTGTTTTATAATAGCAAAGGCGGCATTACAAGCTGCTAATTCAGCTAACACCTTTTACTTTCCTTTCCAAAAGAACTCGTATATTTTAAAAGCTAGGTAGATTATTGATAGTACCCCTACAGTTAAGGCCACCCACTCGTTGAGAGCAGGAAGCCATAAGGGGGCAGAAACACCCCCTGTAGCTATTGCTATGTCACTCTGGTTCATCCTACATAAACCTTACTGTGATTTATAAGTTGATAATTTGTACCACTGTTAGTTGTTTCAAACTCAAGAAAATGTCTATAACTTCTTGAGAAGTGACCGACATCGCCAGTAACACTACTAGGCAAAGTAGGTCTGTAACCTGTGCCACATTCTATCAGATATCCGTGCGAAAATGATTCAAAACTACAAATCATCATTACGTCATTAGGAATCCAAGTAGCGGCTCTTGGGGAATTTGCATCACCCCCAAAAGTAGATGTTTGTTTATAGTCAGAGGTAGCATATGAACAATTTTGTAAACTGTAAGGATATTGTGAAGTATTTACAGATACAATTACAGAGGGGTTTGTCTGTTGCCAACCAAAAAGCCTCTTACCATCTTTACCCCATAAAAGACAACCTAATCCGCTAGAGGTAAACTGACTGTAATGACCAAAACTTCTTTGGAAACTAGATGAGTTTGCCCTAAAAGCATTTGTGGTAATCTCGTTTAAATCATCGCCAGAAGAACCAGAGAAAACTATTTTAGTACCATCAGGACTTGCGACAACGTGTGTAGGAGCAGTTTCTTGACCAGAAACACCTGAAGATTCAGCACCAGTATAGGTACTTAGGTCATATCCTGTGCTGAAACTCAAACTCCAATATTTGTCAGTACCACTATCTATGAGATTAATTCTAGTGCCATCAGGGTTTACAACCAATCCTCTTGGTGTTGAAATGTTTAGACTAGTTGCATTTACACCATTGCTGAGGCCATTCAAAGCATCAAGTCTTAGCACTTGTGTATTAGCATCAAACGGTTGTGCGCTTGAAAAATCGTATGGAGCATTTAGGTCAAGTTGTATAAGAGTATCAGTAGTATACCAACAGCCTATAACACCAAGACCGTTGTTATAAAAATGAATACCACTTAACTGTGCGTTAGAAGTATTTAGTGTTTGGTCAGCAACCCATGTATCTGTGTCGTTTACAGATGATTCACTGCTGTCATAGCTCGGAATAAAAGTGTAGATAAATCTTTTAGTTGTAGGTGCGTTAGTAAATGAAAGGGTAGTATTACCTGTTAAAGTTCCAGCATCATAGTAATTAGTATTACCACTTAAATCTAAAGAAACACTACCAGTGCTTCCTACGGTTGTTTTAGTGTGACCTCCAGAAGATGCGTTAGTAAGCCGACTTGCATCAAACGCACCACTAGTAATTTTAGACGCTGATAAATCTGGTATATCTGCTTCAGTAAAACCACCAGAAATAATATTAGCTAAATCTCTTGCTCGTGTCATAGCTTGTTACTCCGGTTTGTCAGGCCACACAACAGTGCGTGGGTTGTTGTGTGTTTTTGTTATGTCTCGCAATGCCTGTCGATAAGTTACATAAGAATTTTTGATGGAAGAGGGGACATCTGCCCCCTGCGTCCAATCTGTTTCCGCTAGTTTTTTATCACGTTCTACACGCAAGGCTCTTATTGCTCTTTCTGCATCAGTGCCTTCTTCGGCTTCTTCAGCTTGCCTTGTGGTAATTTCTTCAGATGTCATTTCAACTTCTGCATCAAGCACCTTTGGATTTATGTCATCAGACATATTATTAAAATCTACTACAAACTTCTTCATGTGTTTTGCACCCCAAATACTTGCACTGTTGCTTTGGCTATATTACCACTACTAAAGTAAAACTGTATGCCGTTTATAGCTTGAACATTGTTATCATTCATCATTCCATAAGTGGAACCACCAGAAGCCACGCTTGAATTGTAATGGCCTACAATAGTTCCCTGAATAGTTGGCGGCACTACCTCAACACTAGAAGTTGTAAAGTTTCTGCCTTGCAATATTAGATTAGCTACTACCCCCTCATAATTGGAACTGCCAATAGAGTTTCCTGTGTGTTGTATAAAAGTAGCATTGTCAGAATCCCCATCTCCACCATCTGTTTCACGATAATAACCATAGGTATTGCTGGCTGATATAGGATTTCCAGAAGTGTCTATAAATCTTGACCTAAAACTTACAGTGTCATCCACAGGGTGTGCATTTATAACAAAATAAAAAGTGTCAAAATTTGCTGGTAAGTTAGTAAAGTCAATTGAAGCTGCATTTACCACACTTGATGTAGATATAGCGCAGTAACCTAGTGTTCCTGATTGGACATTTGGAAGAGTTACATGGGTGTTTTGTGAAGGTGTTTCCCAAAATAATCTACAGAAACTATTTGTTCCTTTGTGGGCTTCCCAATGTAATATTTGTTCAGATTCAAAGTAAATAAACTTATTAACAGTATTTGGATGATACAAACGCATAACATTACCTTGCGCTGCAAGATACAAACTACTGTCTTCTGTACCAGAGGTAGGGTCATATATATCTGCATACACAGAACCATAGACTTCATCGCTACCATTACTGTCCTTACCAACAAAGTTAATTCTTCCTAAATTATCTCCGGCTGCTGGACTTGAACTATTCCTTTTTAGTTCAAGAATAGGATTAGTGCCAGAACCAGAATCATCCTCATTAATAATAACTCTGTCTGTATTCATCACAACATCACCAGTGCCGTCTGGGCTGAGTGTAATGTCTTGATTGCTTGTGCTTACAATCGAATGTGTCTGGACATCCAAATTGCCGCCCAACTGCGGAGTGGTATCTGCCGCCAAATCTGTATTTATGCCTGTTAGATTCGCACCTGACACGGCTGGCAGTGTAGCAGGAAACGTAGCATCAGGTAGAGTTCCTGTAAGATTACCTGCTGGTATAGAAGTAAGATTAGTAGCAGAGGCCGCCGGAAGTGTTGCTGGAAAACGTGCATCAGGTATTGTACCAGATGTTAAGTTTGAAGCACTAATGTTACCTACGTTAAATATTCCATAGGCTACCATATCAACAGTATCGCCAGAGCCAGCCGCAGTTCCTAATGTTACAGTTGTACCGTTTGTTGCTGTAAAGTCAGCAGGAGCTAACTTAACACCGTTTAGATAAACATCTACAAAGCCAACATCGTATGTAATTGGGAACACAGTTGTTGAGCCATTATAGCTACCAGACGCAGTACCTACTGTGTAAGTCTGACGTTCAAATGTTCCATTAGTTATTGATGCTGTGGTTGCATTTACAAAACTTGTACCATTAAAATATTTTAGTTGGTTATCAGTCGAATTGTAAATTAAATCACCTTCGTCATTATCTTCTGTAGGGTCTCCTGTAACTACTCTATATCTTTCTCCAAACAAGTTTATTGTACCAAGACTTCCAGCTACTGAATTAATGTTTGTTAATGCACCAGCAACATTATTCAGATTGGAAACATTCTGCGTAGTAGCCATAGTGTTCAAGTCAGAAACAAAATCACTAGTACCTAATAGGTTTAGGTCATTGATAACATCAGTCGTTGCTAGTGTGTTTATGTCATTTACTATGTCTGTTGTTGCTAACGTATTTAAATCTGACACAATATCAGAAGTAGCAAGAGTGTTTAGGTCTGACACAATATCAGAAGTAGCCAGCGTATTAATGTCGTTGATTACATCAGTTACTGCAACAGTGTTAAGGTCTGATACAAAGTCAGAAGTAATCAAAGACGCCTTACCAGCTACTGTAGTAATGTCAGTGGATATGTCAGCTAGTGTATCCATGTCTGCACGAACAGAAGCTGGCGCAAGTGCGTTTATATCAGAAACAGCTTGGGCTGTACCTAAGTTACCTATTTCTGTAGCAAGTCCAGCAACAGTAGATATATTGTTTGTTGGGCTAATCTGACCAGCAACTGTTCCTATATCTGTTGCGTCTGCGGCTACATTTGTAACATCTGTGGCAATACCTGCTACAGTGTTGATATTTGGTAAGTTTGTAGAGATGAACTGTTTGTTTACAGCATCTGTATTATTTACAGGGTCTGCTAAGTTTTTAATTACTTTGTTCTGTGCATTAAACTTACCATCACTATCCAAAGCAATAGAATCGTTAGCTTTATCAATAGCTTCCTGTGAAGCTCTAAAGACCTGAATATTAGAATTATCCAAATCTTCCTCAGTTAGTACTGAGCCAGAGGCAAAGTCTACTGAACGTGCTGTAAGGTCTGTTGTTCTACGTACCTGTACTAATGCACCGGAGGATACAGGAGCAGTCAACTGTACTGATGAAGCAGAAGGAAAAGTAAGGCCTGTCTGTGCCACACCATCTACAGTCACACTAATCTCTGATTGAGCAGTAAATGTAAAAGGGATATTAAAAGTATCCGTTGTGTTATTTGTTGGTGTATAGTTTTGATATGAAAAAGGCATTTCTTTTCCTCTTATATTTCGTCAATGATGTAACTTTAGATTAGTTAGCAAATTCATTAGCCATTCCATTTAATATTTGTCTAGCACCGTATAATGATTGTAAAGGTAGTATTCTTAACAAAGTTCTATACTCTGATTCAGAAAGGTCTCCTTCCCAAATGTTCTTACCAGATTTCATTACAGACTGAGCAATAGAGAAAGCAGGTGGAGTAATGGCATAAGTATTACCATTCATAGCACCTGTTGTCACTTGAAAAATGTAACTAAACAAAGATGCTGCACCTATCTGTGACATAGCACCACCAGCCAAACGTCCTAGACTTAAGTTATCACGAATGTACTGGTCTGCATCGCTTCGTCCTTGTGCATTAAGATGTACACGTGTAGCATACATAAGCCCACCCATCATGGCGGCTGACATTAAAATCTTTACAACAGTCATGTCTCCACGTACGAAACGTACTCCTAGTCGCTGTCCTTGTTGCTCCATAGAAGCCATTGTAAAACTAAGAAACTGAAAGAACGTGCGTCCAAGCTCACTACGCATAAACGCATTGGTAGAACCTATGTTAGCTTCCTGTACATTCTGCCTAGCGTCCTTAAAACCAGAAGCCTCAAATGCATTACGAACTTCTGTAGGCCACTGCTTTAGGTTTAAACGCCTAACAGTACCATTAGGTCTTTTTTCTACAATATTACTACGCATAATAGTCTGTATTCTAGTAGCCATGTCCTCACTCAAACCAAGCTGTTGACGCTTAATTACAGAGAAAGGTATTTTACCATTAGCAGCTTGTAATGCCCACTCATTAACATAGTGGTGCATACTCATTCTACGCAGTACCTGTGTTACGCTAGTCAGTCCTGACCAGTATGCTACAGTTTTTTGCAAAGACTGACCAGCTTGCATTGCTCTAGCACCAAAGCCCTTCTTGTCAGCCCACGCTCTCTCAGGAGATATAGTTACACCTACATCGTCCATGTCATAACGTGTGACGTTGTTCCACTTACCTAGTGCAACTTCCTCACCCAAGCCAAAGGCATCAATCAGTTCTACCATTAGGGGGTCATTTTCATCTATCTGACCCTTGCTCATTCTGCCAAGCAAGTTTTTATATTCAGGCGCAGATTTAAGAAGTGTTTTAAATGAGTACTCAAACAGTACGTTAGTCAACTCCATGAGAGCAGACATACCTGACATACCCATATTAACAGCAAAACTATATGCTCTAAATGCTACGTTAATGTCACGTGTACGATTGCTAATATCTTCTCGTTGTGGTAATCTACCAGTAATACCATCATAGATAAACTCTAAGGCATCTAGTTCGCCTCTTAGCTTTTCCTTATCTAGTGCAGGAGCAGCCCTTATGTCATCATTAATTTGTCTTACCAGAGATTCCCAACTAGAATTAGCAGCATTAGTATTTATACCATTACGAGCAAGACCAATAGCACCTGATAGTTGGAATACATAACTGTTAAATAACTGTTCTGCATCTTGCTCTAGCAGGTCATTAAAGCTATATTCTTCAATACTACCATCAGCATTACGTAGAGGAAGTCTAGCACTTTCGTTTAGAACCATACGGTTTCTTGCTCTTTTGTGCGCTTTAGGTATGTTAGTACGAGTTAAGATATCTGTCAGTACGTCAATCTCATCCTCGTCAAAGTTACCTGCTCTGAGAATGTCAGACAGGTCTTGCAGGTTCATTTCGTTAGCACCAGCGTGACCCATCTTACCAAGCTTGGGGTCAGTGATAGATTTAGTGTACGCCATAGAGATACGCTTGATGTAATCAGCTACCTGTTTAGGTGTACCTTTACGTTTGCCCTTACTACGTTTAATAAGCCAGTTCTTTACATTTTCTTCGATAGCTGGCTGTCCTTCACGTATAGCTTTTTCAACAAGCAGAGCAATCTGGTCATCAGCATCATTGCCTAATCTTAGACGCAAAGCAGCAATCTGGTCATCGTTAAACAGGCGTGTCATGTAGTTCCTGTTAGCGTTTAGCATATCAATACTAAAACCTGCTACATCTTCTGCTACAGCTTCTTCAGCTATTTCTCTTTGTAACTTCTTTACAGCCTCTCCAGCCCTTTGTATTTCAGGAGCTACATTGGCATCAACTCCACGTATATAGCGTGATACAGAAGCGTTAAACTCAGCTATAGACAGACCTGTTCTTTTTTTCCACAATGCCTGTGCATTGGGCAGAATTTCTGACATCTTACTTCTGTATTTTAGCTGTAGTCTTTCAGCTACCTCAGATGCAGATTGGTTGTTAGTTTCTAACTTACCACCTTTATACCCTGCACTGTTCTGCGATAGCAGTCTAGCTGCGTAGCGAATACGACCTAGCTCTGAGTTAGCAGCACGTGCGCCTGATGAGATGATGTTACGTAGACCAAACATATTAAAACCAGCTATCTTAGGTATAGCTTCTACTTGTTCTTTTGTTGCTTCTGTAGCGGCTTCTCTACGTGTAGGTAGGCCATCTACAGCATCAATTAACTCTGTACCTTCTAACTCTCTTTGAATTAGTTTGTTTGCTAGAGCATCTACATTGTACTGGTCATGGAACAGACGTTCATTAGGTGTTAGTTCTTCTCCTCTTGCTACTTTGGCAGCAATGCGTGAGCGTTCCCCTGCACGTCTGAAAGCTGTTGTAGCAGCATCCAAGCCGCCTGTAATACCTGCGCCAATACCTGCTGCAATCATTACATCATGTGCCTCAATATCATAACGATACTTAGCTCTAATAGCTTCAAAGGCTGCAAGTTCTGCACCACCAATCGCAGCTACTTTTGCAGTACGATATGCGTTGCGTCCTTGCTTACCTGCTCCTGCAAGAAATGCACCAACGCCAGCAGCAGGAGTACCTACAGCAGAAACAGCAGCACTTGTTCCAAATATAGCTGCCCACTCAACAGGGTCAAACATTACTGCTAATGCTGTAGCTGTAATACCTGACCAACCATCTGAGTTAATCTGCTGTAAGTTTTTCTGTGTTCGTAGATAAGACTTCTGCATGAGTTTAGCACTAGAGTAGCCATTTACTTGAGCGTCCTCTATAACCTCACGTACAGCACGACTATCTTCTAGTCCTTCTGTTAAGTCTCTTACTAAGTCTGGTGTAAACTTATCAATAGGTTCACCAGCAGGTGCAGTAATCCTATCCATATTATTAATGACTGTGGGCAGTACCCACTCTTCTTGTATTGCACTGCCCAAGCTAGTAAAGAACTTTGACTTTTGGCTATCAGCCAATAGCTGCTGCTTTAGAAACACAGATTCATCCATGTTTGTGACGAGAGGTAAACGCTCTACGTCAGCAGGAGCAATGTTCAAGCCCTCAAGCAAATTGTTTTCTAGCGTTGCCATGTTTGCCTTACCTTTTTTTGTTTAGTTAAATATGTCAAGCATACTTGTCCATGCTGTTTCTAGTTTATCTACAGCAGTACCAGCAATACCCCACTTCATTTCTCTTATGGATGGTATATTATTTACATCTGTGGGGGTCACACCGTCTAACCTACGAATACGTAAGTCTTTGCTGTGACTATAAGATGATACTTTAACCTTATCACCAGTGTTACCACCAATGTAATGCAGTTCACCATTTTCAGATTTAACAACAATGCCTAAATGCCCAAAGGCAGTTAGCTTCTCGCCTTTTTTCTTAAAGTACTCATCCTTATCAGATTTAGTATGAACCTTAATCATTATGTCACCAGCTTTTACATCAGCTAGTTCAACAGGCTTACCTATTTTTAAGTAGTTTTTAGAACGAGTAGCTTCGTACTTATCGGTTGCTCCCATAAGTTTATTAGCATCCAAACCTGCGTCAGCAAGTATCTGTGCTAAGAAGACAGCACACCAAGCGTTAGCTTTAGCAACTTCTTCAGGAGTACCCTTAAAGGCTTTACCACCTACAACATCATTAAAGAAACCCTCAATAGCTTTTGCACCGTTTTTAGTACGTTCATTTATACCATAATATTTTAAAGCAGCAGTCACAAGGTCAGGGGCTGTAGCCATAGCTACTACATCTTCACCTTTAGGCTGTTCCCCTACTTTAGCAGGTGTTATTGTAGACGCTTCAGCACTAGGAATAATAGACTCTGTAATAGCTTTTACTATACCTGAACCTGCTTCTTGTGCGTCAGCAGCCATACCTTCAGCCATTCTCATAGCCCTGTCAGCAGTCTGTGTAGCCCACTTAGTAGCTGTTACAGCACCGTCCTCTGCTACATTGTATAGCATGTTGAACTTAGCTTTAGCAAGTGCAGCAGCCTGTTCAGCAGAACCTTCTGCATACTGACCAGCCTCTTTAATAGCTTCCATAAACTTAGGCCACTCACGTGCTACGTTTTCTTTACCTAGCTGGTAAGCCATACTGATAGCTGATACCTGTGATGATTCTGGTAGATTAGAAAAGCCTTCTACTGTATCGTCCCACCAGTTAGATAACTTATCTACCTTTAGGTTAAGTACAGCATCTGCCTCTTCAGGTTTGACGTTGTTGATATCTTCAATCAACGCTTTCTCATCTGCCTCAAGGCTCTCTATTTGAAAACCGTAGCCTACAGATTGTTTACCCATGTCATCGTATGGTGATGCCTCAAACCCCTCTTCTTCTATTAGTGTAGAAGCAGCGGCTGATTTAATACCTAAAGCACCCTTAACCAATGAACCTGTAGTTTCCTTTACTTTATCTACAAGTGCTTGCTCTTCAGCAGTTCTATTACCCTCAGCTTTGACAAGAGAACCTAAGTAAGGCGTTGCTTTCTTGGCTGCATCTATAATAGCGTTAGTAGCCTGTTGTGGTAGTGATAGGTATGCTTCGTCAGCATCGTTAGAGAGTGTAATGTCACCTGTTTCTTTATCAACATTAAAGAGTGGTGGGTTCTCTACAAACCACTGTCCAAGATTATCTAACACACCAACTAAGTCAGACAGAGCAGGTACACCTTCTACATCTTTACCACCTAATAGGTACTGATTAAGAGAAAGGTCTTGCTCTAACTGTCCTTCAACAGCAGCATTAGAAGTAGACAAAGTATTTATGTCAGGTGTCGTAGCAAGTGATACATCATCAGGAATAACCAAGTTAGCTACAAGATTATTTAACTGTTGTCTATCTGTAAGTAAAGTTACTTTATCTAGCTTACCAGTAATAACACCAATGTCAGTTATCTGTCCATCTTGTTTTCTAAATGCACGTATGACAGCGTTCTTAGGATTAGTAGGGTCAGGTTGTACCTGTAATACAAAGTCTGTTGCTCCAAACTTTTCTAGCATGTACCTTTTTACTTGAGGTAAGTTTGCAAGTGTTTCGTTGTATTCAGTTATAATGGTTGCTACATCTAGTGCTTTGTCCATGCCTGTGTTTAAATCTTTAAAAGCATAAGGAGTACCGTCACTTGATTTAGGTATCTGATAATCCTTCTTAACAATGTTAGCAGCTTTTTCAATCAACTCTTCAGTTGTTCCACGTTCTCCTAGTATAGACAAAGCTTCGTAAGCTCTAACTACAGCATCTTCAACGTCAGCAGTGTTATAAGTTTCTGACAAGTCAGTGGTAAACACGTCAGCAAAAATACCTGCTTGTAGTGCATCTGTTACTTTAGCTCTAGTCTCTTTATCAAGTCTGACAAGTCTCTCTTCACTTAAACCTTGTATCTGCATAGCAGCATTACCAAAGTCTTGTACAGTCAATGTGCCTATTTGAGTGTCCATTTCTTCTTCGTACTGAGGAATCTCAATAGTACCTACATCAGCTTGGTCATATACCTTAAATGCTAACAAGTCATAACGTAGTTTCTCGTCATCTGTTAAGTCCATTTTAAGATTAGAGTTCTGCATCATAACATACATCTGCAAACCCTGTTGAACTTTTTCAAATCCTTCAGGGGTAGTAGGGTCTCCGCTACCAAGAACAGAAAGACCATCAGATACAAAATCCATAAACTTTGTAGGCGTGATACCAGCATCTCTGAACATGTCTAACTGTCCACCAAGACCTAGACCTTGTTCTACTGCGTCTGCAAACAGAGCATCTTCTACTTCTTTAGCGGTATACTTTACAGTTGTTCCATCTTGCTTTGTGTAACCAATGTTATTAAATACACTGCCTCTTCTCTTAAGCCTAAACTGTTCAATAGCACCTGTCAAACCTGTAGCTTTAGCGTTAGCGTTAAATAATGCAGTTGCTGCTGTTTTCTGTCTTTTAGAAATAGTAGCAGATTCTTTAGCATAACGAGATTTATTAACTAATTGTCCCTTAGAATGTGTAGTAGATTGTAAATACTGTACTAAAGCATTATTAGGGTCAGCTACTGACAAATCATTTGCCATCTCTACAAGAAAATCATTTACTTTGTTATCACTTACTTGAAAGTAATCACTATTAACTTGATGAAACTGAGCAAAGTTGTTTGCAATTTCTTGCATAGCGTCTTCAGGTTTTAAAAGACCTGCTGCTACTTCTGTATTAAGTTGACGTACATTATCACCAAAACCTTCTAACAACAAACCTTGTGTGTGTACATATTTGGCAGGGCGAAAGGTCTCACCCATAAATGTTTCTAGACCTAGCTCAGTGTTCTGGTCAAAGATTTGTATAATATCATTAGCAACACCACTATCTTTTAGTGTTTGCATATAATCTTGCTTTTGCTGTCTAACAGTATTATATAAACTAGTTTGGTCTTGTTTTAAATAGTTCTGTTCATTTTTCTGATAATCAAGAGCAAGGTCTCCTAAAAACTTTCTAGCTTGTAGTTTTATTTGAAACTCTTTGTTGTCCTGAATACCATCAGCAATTTCTTTTTCTCTTTTAATTCTTTCTAACTTACGCTGTTCTGCGCCTGTCTCTATTGCAGGAGCTATAGCAGTTAGAAATTGACTAAGGGAACTAGCTTGTGTAGGCTGTGAAACAGTTCTAACAAACGTATCAACAGGTCTAGCCACTGGCCTAATATCAGCTTGGGTAGGGGCTTGAAACTGTCTTACCTGTGGTCTTTCTGCCATGTCTACCTCTTACCTAAATAAAGCATTATAATTTGTAGGTCTACCTAAAGTATTCATTACATTACTTTGTAAAGTATTAGGTAGAGCAGGTGCGCCTAAACCCATGTATCCAACAGTTTGTGGAATAACATAGTTAGGTTTTGTCTTTGCAATAGCCTGTCCTGTAAATAAGTTTTTACCTGTTACGCTTGCTTCGGCAGCATACGCATTAGCTGCTGTACCTATAGCAGCCGCTACAATATTAGGCTTTTGTCCTCTTGGCATACTATTGATTCTGTTTTTCATTGTGGCGTTTACGCCAATAATTTCATCGTCAATCTGGTCTAGTGTCATAGCTAAGTTACTAGATATAATAGTTTTTGCACGTAGTTTTCGTGCTTCTACACCCTCTAACTTTATAGCTTCTGTTTGTCCTGCTACTCCTGATTCACCAGATACTACTTTTCGTGTTTCAGCTTCTTCTAGTGCTGCTATTTCTAATTCAAAGTTTTTACCAGCAGCAGCCTCGGTTTCTTGTATAGCTCTTTTATTTAATGAAGCTACAGTATCATCTCTTGCTCTAGCTGATTCCTGCCAGTTACGTTCATACTCAGCTTCTTTTTGTTTATATTGATTGTTAGCGTCTAAGAAACCTACTACACCTTGACCAATCATCAATGCGGTATATGGGTCAATCATTGTCTATCCTCACAAATTCTAAGAAGGGTTTGTTACCCACTCCCCATGTCTCATGTCGTTTAATAAATGTAAAGCCTACAAATTTTAGCCAATTAATAGCTACCTTATACTCTGCATCTACAGCGTTTGTTAGTAGGGGGTACTTCTTGTTTATCTCTGCTATCCACTTACGTGAACCACGTAGGAAAGGTAGCCATATCTTTGTTATAGGTGGAGAAGTAAGAAGCCACACAACTCCTGTCATATTGTCTTCTTTACATACACCATATATTCCTGCTATCTCTTCTGTATCGTCAACAATAATTGTCCAACATTCTTCAGAGTTGTCAAAACTTTCTTGTAACGCTTGTTCAGGGCTACCATGTGAGGCTGTAACCTCTTCTGCGTCCTCTGGTCTTAGATTATGTTTTAACCAATCAACGTCAGTTTGAGTACTCTTCCTCACATGACCCTTCATTACATTCTCCTTGAACGTAGTGTATAGAACCCTTCCCACTCTGCGCTTTGAAAAACGCAAGGAAGATGATTATCACTTTCTAGTACTATCTCTGTGTCTGCGTTACCTACTACACCAAACTCGTAAGCACCACTATCAATAGCAGCTTTATTTAGTAAGTTAGTAGCACCACCTACTATGCGTCCTGTAAAGGTACGTGTGTAAGTAGTACGTCTAGCAGGTGTAGTTTTAACAGTAAAGAAACCTGTGTCGTTGTAAACTACAGACCAATTACGAATACGTAGGTCTGCTGTAGTAACAGGATTATTATTTATCTTAGGTACAGGTTCAGAGAACTGGTATTTAAATGTAAATGGTACACCAGCATATACTTTTTCACCAGCAGATAGTTTACCTGCTACAGCCGACAAAGCTATTATGCTACCGTCTTGTGCAATATACTTAGTATTACCATCTGTATAGGGTACAGTAGTTAGTCCTGATGTTTCTAGTTGTACTCGTCTGTCTAGGTGTATAGAAAAGCTACCATCTGTATAGGAAGATGCCTCATCTACTGATAGGTTAATACGTTCTAAGAATAAATTAGTACCTCGTTTAATTAGTAGGTAGATATCTGCTCTGTTAAATGATAGACCTATAACATCACCATTAAATACCCATCGTGACCAAGATGCTTGTAGTTTTTCTCTACCTTGCCAGTAGTATCTATATACGTAGAACGCCTGTGCATCGTCAGAGGATTGTAGTATGAGCATGTCTTCGTTAGAAGATGCTTGAATGTTTGTTACTTCACCATCAATGTACTCAGGTACGTGTGCTGTAATCTCACTAGCATCATTAGTATCTGTATCAGTATCTACAAAGTATTCCCACATACCAGACCAAGCACCACGTTTAGAAGCAAAGTATACGTACTTACCAGCCTGTGCTGGTTTAGCTCGTAGTGACGCCTCAAACTCTGTGGTGTTAGCTACGTTTACAGTTTCTGGTGTAAGTACAGGGTCTCCTGTTAGCTTGAACTGTGTTAAGTCAGAGAAGAGCAATAGTGCTTCGTTAAATGGTACAGCATGTTTAAGTATACTAACTTTATTAGAGGACACAGCCACATCAATGGGGTCACTATCTACAATTGTTAGTACTGACTTACGAAAGAAATCAAACGATAAAAACTCACCTGCACGAGATAAGATTACATTTTCATCTGCTAGTAATCCCAATCTATTTCGGTGAAAGAATATATCTGCAATAGTAAATCCTTCAAAAGATGGAAAAGGATTAGTAGCATCATCACCTACTTTTCTTTCTGTGTATGTTGCGACATCAAAAGTAAAGTTAGCACTTGCATCTTTAGTTAGTTTGTGTGGCATTGTAGCAGCATTTAAGTTAATTAGAATATTAGGCTCTACTGTTTCTTTCCACACACCATTGTTAAATTTAACATAGAAATCGTCTTGTGCTTTCTGATTATCACCTGCCACTTTTATGACAAAATCATTTGGAGATTCTACAGGTAGTTTTTTAAAATCAGGTGTTTCATCTTTAAATACGAGTAAGTGGTCTCCACCATGCGAATCACCTACCTCTACTTGGAAGTCTGTAGTGTTAGTAGATTGAATATGTAGTACAGAACCATAACGAGTAATTGTGATGCCAGTAACAGCAGAGCCATTTGTAATGTTATCATAATAACTTGTAGCTACTGTTGAACTAGAAAACGTACTTAAGTTTTGTGCTATAATGTCAGTAGATGCACCACGTTCTGCGTTTTGTGCGGCTCCTGTGCTACTTTGTGTACTAGACTTTGTAGCAAATTCTACAGTACTAGTACTAGAACCTTTGGTAATTACTAGTCGATAGGTAGAAGAATAATCAGCTTGCTTAACATATACTAGAGCTTCTGGATTACGTGTAGGTGATGTCGTAGCAGCTTTGGCTACTGTAGTGTTTTTATTTACAATAAAGGTAGCATCAGCAATAGACACTGCTGCTAGTTCTTGGCTAGGGTCAGTCAATCCATTTAGGTAAGAAGATGCGTTGTTAGTAACAGTACGAGATGTACCGTTTTTATCAAACACACGAATAGTACCTGCTGTGTCAATCACTAGAGAATAAAACTCATTCTCATCTCTACGAATAGTATGTATAAATGCTTTGTCAAGATTAGATATAGTTCCTAAATCAGCCACGTGCTGTGTGCTAGGACGTTTAGACAAACCTGATACCACACTAGACAATCCATTCTCTTGTAACTCTGCCTGTGTATTTAGGCGTAGAGAAGGTGGCTGTTGAGATACCCCATTGATAAGGTTGGGAATAGATTGACTGATGAGTGCCATTAGAAAGTTCTCCTACCCTGCCTATCAATAATACTAAATGTATCATAGTTATCAAATATGTTGTGGTCATCAGCAGCCTTGTCAAACTCTTTGAGTTCAAACATTGCTCGTTCTTCATCACGTATCTGAAAGTCGTGAAGAGTGTTAGACCCAACAATACGGTCTTGGAATATTCTTGTTGCTCTGAGTGTAATATATCTTTTAGCTACCTCAGGCAAATCATTAAAAGTTAATTGAACCACTACATCCAAATTAGTGTTTGCTCCAATGTTAAATGTATGGTTTTTTCTGTCATACATTTTTAAGCCGCGCTGAACTAAGTCAGGGCTTTCTGCTTCTAGTGTAGCGTCAGCACGTAGGATATCTGTACCTAGTATTATGTTTCCACTAGTATCTGGTGCAAAGGATTTATTTAGTTCTGTGTTAAAGTGCCAGCCCATTGACTGTACTTCTCTGTCTACAGTGTTAAGTATAGTCTCTGCTATTTCGGCCTCAACCAAACCAGAGGAAAGGCTGTTGACAGGTGCTTCACCTATCGCAGAGAGCATAGTGTTTACTGCATCTAGTTGGGTTGTTGTTGCCATCTTGTTTTACCTTATGCTTGCCACTTGACCTTGTTAGCCCAATAAGCCGCACTAGTCTCACCTTTAGCTATATTTCTAGCATGGCGAGATTTAAACTTTTTGCGTTGTGATGCGCTTTGATTGGTCTTTGCGCCTTGTTCCCCAAACCTTTTTAGTATAGGGTCTTTTTTTGTGCCAATAAGAACAGCATGGGACTTTGTTTTATGATTAGGTGTTCTGATTGGAATACGTAAACCTTTAAATGTGTGTCCACCACGCTCTATGGTCATGTTACTTCTTCTTCTTTTTATACTTGTTAATCATAGGTTTGCCTGTTTTTTCAGCTTCTTTTTTAGCCGCAGCCATACCTGTTTTTGTGTACGAATATTTTTTACCTGCTACATTTGGCATGATTAAGTCCTATACTGTCTAGTTTTCTTTGCAATTTTTAGTGGTTGACGTACATGCTGTTTGCCTTTACGCTTACCTTCTCGTTTAGCTTTGGTTGTTGCCGCATACTCCGCAGCACTCAAACTTTTTATAGCTGCTGAAGGCAAGTACCTTTCTCCAGTTACAGAGGATTTTTTTCCAGATTTTGTTCGCCATTTTTGCTTTGTCCAATTCTTTAAACTTTGCTGTGGTGGCTTCATGTTGTATAGCCCCCACCTGCTTTACGATAACGTGACGCAAGCAACTGAGCTTTTCTTGCTGACCATTGTCCAGCGTTACCGCCTTTTGTGCCAGCTTTAATTTGATTAAAAAGTCGCTTACGCATTGTAGGTTTTGTATAATTACCTGCCTCGTTTACACGAGACTTCTTTTTAACTTTTAATTTTTCCATGATAATAAAAAGAGAGAGGCTCTAGAAACCTCTCCCTCTCCTTAATCTACTTAGGCGTACTCAAGAAGAGCAATCGCAGAAGCAGGACGTAGGACGTTGTGTCCCATTGCGTACTTAGCAACCATCAGTGTACCCTGACGATTAATCTGGTACTCAGATTCCATACCCAAGTCAAGGAGCTTGACTGTAGCTACAGCTTCAGGAGTAAAGACAAAGCCACGAATACGTGCTGCGAGAGCCACCATGTCTACGCTATCTACGTTAGCAGTAGGTAGGTCATAGTGAGTAGTGCGGCCTGAACCAGCAGTATTAGCCAGTGGTGCATTGTCGGAAGTCTTACCTTCGTTAGCATCACCACCAGTAAAGTTCACATACAGGTTAGATACGTCAACATGGTTTGACATCAGAACAGGCATACCAGCAATATTTGGTACTACTGCATTTGAAATAGAACCATTACCACCAAAGTCTCGATTCATGTAGACCAGCTTATTACCATCGGTAACATCTAGCAGAGCGTAGTACTGGTCAGGCGGAAGAACAACACAAGCACCATCAGTAGGTATGTTTTTCTTCTCAAACTCTTTCTTCGCATTGAAGATAGCTTGTGCAAGGTCAGTTGCAACAAGGTCATCAGCAGCGTTATCGCCAATAATCACGTTATCTGTAAAGTCTTCTTCAGTAAAAGCCTTATAGTCTTGGATAAGACCAGCAGCACGTGTAGCATTAGTTGACAGAGCAGCTTTAACAAGCATACGAGCTACGTTCTTATCTGCTTCGTTAGCTAGTGCAATACCAGCTTCCTTAGAGTAGATTGAACGAACATCGTAGTGGTTAATTGCTTCGTCAATGTTTGCGATAAACTGAGAGCTAATCAGCAAATCATCAATGGAAACAATGCGTTCACCTGCACGAATTGCTCCACCAGTAATCTCATTTCCAGGGGTCAGGTACTCTGCTGATGCACGTCCTGTCATTGGAAATGATGCGGATTTACCTTTGGAAATAGTACGAGTACGCACTTTATCCATAAGGACTTTCTTTTCCTCAAAGGCAGTCAGAACCTCTCCAGCATACAGCTTAAGAAAGAGGTCACGAACGTCACCTGTGAGGTTATTTTGGCCTTGAAAGCTTACGCTATAGGCCGGATTTGAAGCGGCTGAAGCCATCTTATTCACCTCATTATGTTTAAGTTAAAGTTAGTGCCTCAACTTTACTATACTTTCGCCAACAGATTGTCCCTCGCAAGGGGTCAGGGTTATTCGTGCTTAGTAACTTTGAGAATAGGGTTGCCCCTTTTAAATACACCAGCTAGATGTACTTAAAAGGAGAGGGGGACGAACCCCCTGCTCCCAACAACAATTAGAACAGGCTAGAACGAGCAAGCTTATCAGCTACCTGTTGCCTGTAGGCAGGGTCTTTACTGTATCTAGGGTCACTCATAGCAGCAGTGAGTTCCGCATTGCTTTCAAAACGCCCACCAGAGGATACAGTACCTGTACTACCTTGCATAAGGGAAGGTTCTGCCTCTGAACGATAACGAGCGTTAAGACCTTGTATTGCAAGCCTAATCATGCTAGGGTCTTGCGTTTCCATTGTTGTATTAAAGGCATCAACTTCACTCTCAGGTAGTGCGTCTGATGCCCATGAAATCATCTGTTCGTATTCCTGTTGACCGCCAACTACATCGTACATTTCAGATGTAACTTGTGTGGCAAGAGCGTCCTGTCCTTGTATCCATGTGTCTACAATTCCACGAGAAAAACCAGCTTGTTCTAATGCTGCATAAGCATCAGTAGATAACTCACCAGTTTCTGCGTACTCTTGTTGGAATACATCAAAGTCTAAACCATTGGCATCTAGAAGCTCAGATACTTCTGAGGCAGTTTCCTGTCCTGTAACTTCTGCTTCTTCTTCCTCTTGACCTTGACCTAGCTTACTCTCTAACTCTGAGTATGCTTTAGCCATGTCCTCTGCTGATTTAAACTTTTCAGGTAGCCACTCAGGACGTTCAGGGTCTTGCTGACTACCTTCTACTTTCTCAAGCATTTCTTTAACATGCTCTTGAGATTCAGCCTCAGGTTCTTGATAAGTGTTAATAGCTTCTGCCATTTATTACTCCGCTTCCATTGCTCCTTTGGCTATTTGTGGTGCGGCTGCTTGCGCCATACCCATAGCCCCTTGTTCTAACATTTGTTGTTGCATTAGTTGTTGTTGCATCATTGCTTCTTGCTGCTTTTGTTCCTCTGATTTAATTAGACCAGAGGTGTCAATACCTAGAGAGGCTGCTAGTCTGTCTATGTAATCACCCAAATTCATCTCACTTGCAATAACTTCTGCACCTAAAGGCTGAAGATATTGTAAGAATGTTGCAAGTTTGTTTAAGTCTTGTCCACGCCCTAGTGCCTCAATGCCTGTAACAACAGCAGGTTTAACACTATCCTTAGGCATCTTTGGCATCTTGCCCTGTTTTTGCAGAGATGCTAGTAGTAGATTAATTAATGGCATCTGAAACTCTTGTGACAGAATAGAGTAGATACCACCAATAGCAGTCTCTAACTCTTGTGCCATAAAGCGCACTTCTTCAGCAGTTACACGCTCTGCCGCACGTTGTACAGATGAATTTAACAGAAAGGCTGCTGCCAATCTGTCATTAATCATACGCATAGTTTCTAATGCAACTCTAAAGTCACCTGACTTCTGTACTTGCAGAGTAGAAACATCATTAGCGTCACCATTAATAAACGCACCATTAGGTGCTTTGGACAAGTCCTTAGACTTTGTAGTACCATTTGGACGAACCATAAACAGTACCTTACTTGAAGCAGCACTACCTTGTACAATAGCTTGGGTCAATGCCTCAAGACTACGTAGGTCTCCCATGTACTCTTCAATGAAACCACGTCCATAATCTTCACCATCAATACGTATAAAACGTAATGGAATGAATGGGTTAGTTTCTTCTTTAAATGTACCACGTGAATTAGGTAC
Source organism: uncultured Candidatus Poseidoniales archaeon (assembly GCA_902573015.1). Classification (GTDB taxonomy): domain Archaea; phylum Thermoplasmatota; class Poseidoniia; order Poseidoniales; family Thalassarchaeaceae; genus UBA36. The sequence continues at coordinate 23,451 of CACGIE010000014.1, forward strand.
TTCAATACCAGCTACCTCTTGGTGTGTCATGTAGCCATTTTTTTGCTTTGTAAGACAAGTATAAAGGTCATAGTTCTTTACAGGAGAACCTGTTTTATGCGAATCTTCTTGAGCAGGTATTAATGCACGTACTTCTTCTGGAAGCATAAGAGCAGATATGCTCTCTTTTGTAATAATTTCCAGTAGATTACCCATAGCGTCACGCTTGACGCAGTATCTATCTGGCCTATATACTTTCATGCCACCTTCTTTGGGCATATATACTAGTGCATTACCAGTTACGATAAGCAACTTTAGTGCCTCAAAGACAGGAACACGTATAGATTTACTCTCAATCTCCTGCATTGCTGCACGTTCAATACGTGCTAGTCCCTCTTCTACTTGACCACGATTGTCACCTGCTATAGCTTGCAAGTCAAAGTCATCAATCGTCAAACGAAAGAATGGACTGTTAGGTGGTAATAGAGCAAGTAGGAGTTTAGATGCTAGATTATTTACACCCCTTGCCCCAATGCCTTGATATGGTGTAGCATACCTAGTAGTACTGCTGTGTCCTTCATCTGGCAAAAGAGTAGGGATAGTTAGCTTTGCTGCTTCACGTCCTCTTTCTAGAAACGTGTCTCGTTCAGCCTCTAGCTGGCTGTAGCGTTTGGCTAGTGTTCCTACCTCTTGTTCCATTTACTTATCCCTTCGGAATCTGTAGCCCTGATGTACCTTCACCGCCTACATTAGCGGCTGCTGGCTGTGCTATTAATGCACGTTTACCTCTACGTTTTCTACGTATACCTTCACCTTCTGTTTCTACAGTCATAGGAGTTTCCTGTTCCATTTCTTTCATAGAACCCCTTAACATTACAGGAGGTGGTGGTGGTGCAGGTCTTGATTTACGTCCACCGCCCATTTTAACTACCTTTCTTTATTTGTAGACCAGCTACCGCTTTTGGTACTTGTCCAGTTTCTTGTTTAACATCTGTTCTTAACGCTCTCTTGCCCTTCTTTTTCTTACCTATTTCTGTTGTTACTTCTGTATCATCAGCTAATTCTAACTCAGGTGTTTTAGTAACAGCAGTAACAGGACGAGCAGGAGCAGGTAAAGGAGCAGGCGCACGTTGTGAAAAAACTCCACCCATGTCAATCTTCCTCAAAATCTCTTTGTTGTAACTCTTTTAACTTATCTATTACAGATTGTTGTCCCCTGAGGAAAGCTAAATCCTCAGAGGAAATCTGTTCAAGCGGTAGTTTGTTGGGATAGATTGCAGTCAAATGGTTTAGTAGGCCATCTGTAATGTTAAAGTCGTTTCCTAATACTTTCATAATAAACAAACTTTCGCTAATGATGTAACTTTAGATATCAACTATCTCACAAGCACCTGCTGTACAGGCTAGAGTTTGTGACCCACTGGTAGTATCTTCTTTCTCATATAGAGACAAAGCCGCCCAATCAATCTCCTTCGGCATCTTCTCATACAACTCTTCATATTCTTCCTTTGTAATGTCTTGATATGGAGCTTGTGCATAGGTGTGGTCACTGTGTGGTAGGAATGAGATACCAGAACAAATGTCAAAGTTCTCATATACCCATGCTCCTACTTCCATCCACTCAGCATCACGTACTGTGATAGTCACAGATGGTTTGTGTTCACACCACGCCAAAGCGTAGTTCTTCCACAGAGCAAGTTGTTCTAATGCAGTCATATCATTGCGAGTAATAGCTCCTACAGGGGAACGCATTGGAAAACTAAACACTGTAGTGGCGTCAGGTTTCATCACACATGGTTCAGCAGGAATACCACTGTCTTTCATAAACTGTGTCAGTGGGTCTTTATTGTCACCACGAACAGTACGAATGTAGTACTCACTATGACGTGCATGTATTCCTGATGCACTGTCTACTAGCTGTGACACTGTACCAGAAGGTTTAACACATGTGATAGCTGATGAGTGTTCAATGCCTAACTTATCAGCATACTCTGCGTTTGTATCAATAGCTACTTTCTTCATCTCTGCCAGCCAACGTGTACTGTCAATAGTCTTGGAAAGTAAGTAGTTATCCATGATTCCTGTCAATGATACACCAAGTAGACGTTCTTCCTCTGTATTTTTCTGCCATATTTTACGCAAGTATGGCATCTTTGTAAAGGTAGATTGTATTGTACCAAGTATAGTAGCCAAACGTACCTTGCGTTTTAGTTCATCTATGTTATCACTGTGACGTACTACTACCTCAGTTAGGTTACAGAATTGGTAAGGACGTAAGATAATTTCTGAGCATGGGTTAGTACCCCACTCGTGTCCTGTCTCACGTCTGCCATTCTTCTCTACATGTTTGTTAGCAGCCACGCGACTAAAGATACCACGCTCACCTGACTTGCTCTCTACTAGAGCCAGCCATTCACGCATGAATGTCTCCATGTCAGGCTTCTCAGTGTAGGCAGCAGAGTTGTTAGCCAATGCTCTTTGTCCTTCATTCTCCCACCATGAACCAGATTTGGCATGTGCCATGCGTCCATCACTTAGGTTGGACAGGCTAATCATAGCTGACCTACGTACACCACCTACTACCACAATCTCACCAATCTTACACATGATATCGTGACACTCAAGACTGTTTAACCTACGTCCAGATGCACCTTTGAACTTAGCTACAACAAACTTAAACAAATCTTCTAGTGGTTCAGCACCGGATGCACGTCCACCAAATGTCTTTAGTCTAGAACCAGCAGGACGTACTTCAGATGTATCCCACACTGGAATGTCACCAGCATACAAGTACGTCATCAACCTATGTAAAGATTTAGCCCAACCTTCTTTGCTATCCTTTACCATGATGACATCGCTAGTAGTCTCTAGTTTCTCAGGAACTTCAGGTAACTTACTGATGAACTGACGCTCAACAGAAAAACCTACTCCTGTGCCACACAGTAGGATAAACATTGCCTCATCAAAAGCACGAATGTTGTCTACTGGTAGGTAACTACAGTTATAGATACAGGTATTGTCTCTGTCTGCTGCATCACCTGCTGTCATCAACGCTCTCATAGATGGCATGACTTCTAAGTTTAGAATGGCATCCTCTAGCTCATCCCATGTTTGATTTGGAAGCTTTACTTTACTACCCATGAAGTTGATGTACCTAGCTACAGTCTCACTCCATGTCTCACGTCTACCTTCATCCTCTAGCCATCGAGCGTACCTGCTCGTAGCTATAAACGTCTGATAGTCTGTTGGTAAGTGGTTGCTTATCATCTATTGTCCCCTTCGCCACCTAGTGTCCCACGTTCTGCTCTTGCTTTCAGCTTATCGAGATTCATCTTTGCAATGTCATCAAGATTAAAACCAATGTCACGAGCTAGTGTTGCACAATACCACAGTACATCTCCTACCTCACTTGCAAGCTCAATCTTCTTTTGCTCAAAGGTTTCTTGGTCATAACCATCACGTACAAACTTCTTCACTTTGTTAGCCACCTCACCAGCCTCACCAGCTAGACCTAACGCTGGATATAGGATGCTGTGTGAGTGTGGATAGATGGCAGTCTTTACTGCTTGCTTTTGATACTCATTAAATGTTGTCACCAGTTCTTTCCTTTTGTTTCTTTAAGTAGTTCAATCATCTTGTTAAGATACCAGATAGCTTTCTCAGCATCTTCTATAGGTTTACCTTTCTTAAACAAACGTGAACCTGTGTATTTTATTACGTTACCATGACAGTAGCTGATAGCTTCCCATGCGCCTAAGACATCAACAATATAATCTATAGTTTCAATCTTACCTTCAGCGTAGTGGGGTGGGCTATTCACCATATCAGTAAACCTGTTGTCAGTGGTGGGTCTGTCCATTTCAATCATCTCTTCTAGTGTGTGCCTGTCCATAACTTCACCTCTGCTGTATCTGTGTCATACTCACCATTTCGTAGGATACGTGCTAGTCTTGCCTGTTCTAATGCGACAGCTTCTCCCAAACCTTGTTTAGCATACGCAGTGACCACTGTGTTCCATGTAGGTTCAACCTGAAGAAGTTTATGGGCAGTAACAGCACCAATTTTAGGACAGCCTTTATAGTTATCAGTAGCATCACCTGTAAGCGTTTGTACATAGTGATTGTAGTTAGCTTCTTCTTCGCTGATTTCAACCACCTCTCCATTAATCCAATGTTTTGCTGGTACAGTAAGCAAGTCCTTATCTTCAGACCAGATAATAGTATCTGTATTCGCAGTACCCAATATCCCCAAGACATCATCTGCTTCTAGTCTCCTATATATTATAGTGTTATATGTATCTCGTAGATATTCTCTTGCCCATCCTAGTAGCAAAGGTTTACGAGTATCCTTACGATTAGCTTTATAGTAAGGTGCTAACTCCTTACGATAGTTCTGAGTATCAGACAAAGCTATAACACAATCCTTCACAGGTGCTTCGTCTAATAACTTATCTAACTGGTCATCTAATCTAATTGCTACATCCTGCTCAAAGCAGTGAAGTGTCCACAAACCATCACCCCAATTAATAGGTGTCTCTGCTGACGCTGCTGCCTTGTATGCTACGATGTCACCATCAACTAGCAAAATCGTCATCGTCCATACCTCTTCGTTCTAATCGTTCCTGTAATTCTAACCTGTCTTTCATCTGCTGCAACGTGATAACTTGAATACCTTTCATTACTTGTTGATAATCAAGGTAGGTTTCTACAATCCACTTAATACATAAGCATATTGTAACACCAAAGAAGCAACAGGTCAAGACTAACTTAAAGATAAAATCAAAGTCCATGCTGTATACACTCCTTTGCTTGGCCTACAGACATCTTGAACCACTCACCACTACGTTCTGCCACCTGCTCTGCTCTCTTATGGGCTTCACGTTCTGCCTTTCGTCTGTTTTTAGTATAGACAGCATAGGCTAGTTTGTAGTCACGCATTGGGCTACCTGTTTGATAGTTGTTCAATCTATCTTCTGCACTCATAGACTGTCCTATCTTAACCCAATCAGGCCATGCTGAGTTAGTAATAATGTACACTTCACCTGACTTCTTCTCGTTGTAAGAACGAATAGCTGTTGCACCAATCTGTTTGGCTAGTCTTTTGAGCCTGTTCTTTCTACCCTTGATGCTGTCACATGTTCGACATGTGTACTGCTTGGTACGAGCGTTGCCTTCTGACCAGTTGTCTCCATGTATCAGAGGTGTCGAACAGTGTAGACATTCTCTAGTGGGTGTCTGCCCAATTTCTGCCATATTTGTATTCACTGTCGAGCTTGCATCTGAAGTTGTAGTGTCGCTCGACTTCTTCCATACATAGCTGAATAAGTTTGCCTGTTGCATCTTCTTGACCTTTCTTTACTACTAGTTGTACCTCATCATGGATGAACGCTACAATCTGTGCGTCCAAGTTTGCTTCCTTGATAGCACGTGCAATAAACACGTACCAAGTCTTACAGATTATTGCGCCAGCAGACTGAAGCAAAGTGTTCAGTGAAGCGTGGCTATGACGAACTGGTATGGCTCTACCATCCAATCCTTTCACCCATCCTCTGTCCTCTGCCGCTTTAGCAACAGCGTCCTTCAGATACTTTAGAGCAGGTAGTTTCTTCAGAAACTTATTCTTTATAGACTTACCTTCCTTACTTCCTTTGTTGATTATCTTACCAATCTTCTCATCACCTGCGCCATACAAAAATCCATAGATAAATGTCTTTGCATTGGAACGAGTAGGCAGACCAGCAGCTTCTTGGTTTATGGTGTGAATGTCACCATTAACTACCTCGTGTGCATAAGACCCATCATCATAAGCAGCCATGTAATGAGCAAGACAGCGCAACTCCAACCCACTAGCATCCGCACCCAATAAGGAGTAGCCTGTGGGTGCATGAAACAAACTCCTACACTCACTACCAAATGGCGAACCCACGCTAGGAACTTGCGCCATGTTCGGATTGTTGTGCGTACAACGTGACGTGACAGCACCCATGTGATTAACTCTACCATGTAACTTACCATTCCTTTCTACCTTTAGCCAAGCCTGTTTGCCTGTAGCTAACTGACCTATGCGTTTATTTAGGAGTAGGTACTCGCTCAGTAGTTTTGCTTCTGGCATCTCTAGTTTTTCTAGCACAGCCTCGTCTACCTTAGGCTCACCTGTGTTAGTAAAGCTAGTAGGCTTCCATCCTTTTGACATCAACCTCTCACCAATCTGCTTTCGTGATGCAGGATTGAATGGGATTGTCTTTGTCTTGGTCTTCATCTCAACAACAGTAGGTTCAAATGCTTCCTGTAGTTGTGTCTCAATGTTGTTCTTACGCTCTGCTATGTCAGCGTACAGAGATTGTGCAGCCTTTATATTAAAATCAAAGCCACGTTTCTCCTGCTCTATCAGCAGAGTGTGTATCTCAGTCTCAAGGTCTAACGCTTTTTGGCTGAAATTTTTTTCCACAATTTTCTGATAAAGTTTTCTTGTAACTTTGGTGTCTTGCACACAGTAGTTGAGCATCTCTTTGCTGTAGCTTCCAAAGTCCTGACTATCACCACCGAAATCACCTTTTAATTCTCCTAGTCTGTAGCCCCAAGCTTTCAGGCTCTGCCTACCTAGCAGTGCCATAGGCATCCTACCTTGCTTGTGTAGCTTAAAGTCAACCTCACGTATGTCAGGCCAAATAGTTCTAGAGTATACCAACGTGTCAAGAACCTGTTGTCCATCTTCTAACTCAAAGCTATACAGCTTCCTGAGTACTGCTAAGTCATACTCAATAATGTTATGACCTATCAACATCTCAGCACTAGCTAGATGAATCAACCCATCCTCAATACAAGTGGGGTCAAAGGCGTACACTTCGTCAGTGTCCACATCTCTTGTGACAATGCACCACACCTGTGTTACATCGTCTAATAAGTTATCTGCTTCAATATCAAATATTAGTTTCATGCTCTGTCTCCGCAGTAGCTAGTTAAAAATCTATGTCATCCTCTTCGTCATTGAAAATAGTCTCTACCATACGTCCGGTAGAAGTACTGTATTCCAAAGAGCAACATAGTCCGGTATCGCCTGACCACCTGTTCTTCAAAACTCTAACGTGGCTGACGTGTGGATTGTCCTTGTCCTGTTGGTTTCGTTCCAATCCAATTACCATGTCACTTAGCTGACCAATAGCAGCACTACCTCTCAACTGTGACATAGATGTTTGTGCGCCATCCTCATGTCCTCTGTCACCAGATGGACGCTTTAAGTGTGACACTAGTATCATACCACAGTTAAGCTCTTCAACTAAGGCACGTAGTCGTGTCATTGTATTATCAATTAGTCTCCTCTCATCTCCACCTTCTAGTCCACTGACTACAATACTGATATGGTCTAGTATGATGTACTCACACTCACAACCATGAACCAAGTATCTTATTTTGTCAAGTAGATTATCACTATCAGTAGAACCCCAATGGTCATACAGATATACTCTGCCTGTTCCAAGAGTGGCATCGAAAGCATCTCTTAACTCCTCTTCTGCTATTCCAGTTGTCTGTAGATGCAGAGGTTTGTTCATCTCTATGGACATGAGACCTAAGGCTGTTCGTTTCATGCTTTCTTCTAAAGCAATGTAGCCTATTGTCTTACCATGTCTAATAAGATTGTGGGCAAACTCTCTAGCTAGTTGTGATTTCCCAATACCAGAACCAGCAGTCACTGTTACTATCTCACCCATGCGACAGCCGCCTGTTTTATCCTGTAGTCCTGAGTAATGATATGGCACAGAATCTCTGTTGTCATCTTGTGTAATAATATCCCACACCTCATTACCTGCTACAATTCCATCAGGTCTGTAAGTTCTAGCTGAGTAGACAGCATCGAGTAACTCTCTAACTCTGCCTTCCTGTACCATTTCACTAGCATCTTTAAGCGGTAGAGATGCTATCCTACATTTGTTTGGTGGTAGTACAGTAGCACATTCTTTAGCTGCTTTCTGTCCTGCCTCATCCATGTCAAACATAAGTACTACGTACTCATACTTAGATAGCCACTCAATAGATTTGCCTATCGCTTTCTTGGCAGATGTACAACCTGATGGGAGTGACACTACAGGCCACTTGTTATCCATAACCTGTGCAAGAGACAGAGCGTCAAGCTCACCTTCCACAATAGTGATGAACTTACCACCTTGACCATCTCTCCAAAGATGCTCACCATACAGACCAACCTGCTTGGCATCGCCAATAACAGAGAAGTCCTTGTTGGCAAAGCGTACCTTCTGTGCCTTTAGTTCTCCATCTCTGCCTCTGTAGTTGGCTACCTGTACCTTCTGTCCTCTGTACTCTGACAGACCATAGCCCCAAAACTCACAGGTCTTTTGTGAAATCTTACGCTTGCTCAGTTCCTTGAACTCCACGTCCAAGAATACTGTATCGTGTGTTTCAAGTTTAGCCATTACTTCCTCTTGATTATCTGCTGGTGTCAAAGTCTGACACGAGAAGCAGTAGTGTTTACCATCACTATACAAAGCGTTGGCATCACTACTGCCACAGTGAGGACAGGCTGTATGCCTGATAAACTCACCTTCCTCAGTCATCCTCTACATCCTTTAGGATATCTACCATTCGTGCTAGACCTTTTCGTATTTTGTCCAGTACTTCTGGTGGATACTTGTCCTCGTCTTGTACCATCATATAGGCCATGTCCACAAAGTCAACATGCTCATGTATCTCAGCTTCATCTACGAATACAGATATGCTCAGACCATTCTTGTTAAACTCAGCGTTCACGTCAATCTCAGATGCAATCTCTTCTGTTATATCTACAATGCTCATAACCATTCCTCAGGTATCGTTCCTTCACTAAAGACAAAACCATTACGTTCTGCCCACTCAGCGCAGGTCATCTTTGACCCATCCTTTCTTTTCTTTGCACCTTGTATCGTAGCTTGTGCGTTTTGAAATACGAACCTGATGTCCAACTCTGGATGTTGTGCCTTGACAGCCTTCATCTTTCGTTGTGCATCCTGTCTGAAGTACCCCTTCAACTCTACATACATAGTACCAACTTTCAAGTCAGGTACGTAGTGACGCTCCACATAGTACGCCAGCTTCTCTGGTTCATACATATATGGAACATCACGCACGTTAAGGTCATCAATGACCCTTTCCTCAAAAGTCCCCTTCGGCATCTGCGCTGTCACCAAACACGTCTACAGAATCATCCTTTGCTACTGCCTTAGTAACAAAGCCATCCTCTTCATCAAAGATGGAAGACACAGAATTACCATACTCTACCAAGTCGATAACCTGTACAGCCTTGAGGCGTAACGTAACACCTACGCTCTTGGTTGCTTGCATCATGTATGGGAAAGGTTCAACAGCTATCTTAACTACTGAGCCATTGCCTATCAAAGCGTTACCATCCATCGGTGTACGTTTTGCATCTACCACTGCTGGCTTCTGCTCATACACTCTACCATCACGTGACTTGATACGTGCTTTCATCTTAGCCTTGAAGACAATATCACCAGTAGGTGTACCAGCTTCGTCTGTATCATTGTCGTAACAAGAACGTGTGGACAGGACTGTTTTTAACTTTGGATTTTCCTTGACAGCTTCTTCAAGTTTGGCTTGTGCCATCTTGTCTAGCTGTTCACACACTTCTGCTGCC
>CACGIE010000015.1 GCA_902573015.1 uncultured Candidatus Poseidoniales archaeon
ACAGAGGGTGTAAACACAGTCCTGAGAAGCCTGGATTTGAAGCCGGGTGACGAGATTATCGTTACCAATCACAGCTACCAAGCTTGTTGGAATGCTGTTGACTTCGTAACCAAAAGGTCGGACGCAAAGACCGTCGTCGTAGATATTCCATTCAGAGTGAAGAACGAGCAAGAGGTAGTCGATTTGATTCTGGACAAAGTAACTGGAAAGACCGTTCTCGCGATGATTGATACTGTAACAAGCGCAACCGGACTCAGAATGCCATTCGAGAAACTAGTACGAGATATACAGGGAGCCGGGGTAGACGTGCTACTGGATGCTGCACACGGCCCTGGCATAGTCCCGCTTGATCTGATTGCAATGGATGCAGCATATTGCACTGGAAACTGCCACAAATGGATATGCACCCCAAAGGGCTCTGCATTTCTACACATAAGAGAAGATAGGAAGAGTCTGGTGAGGCCGTTAAGTATCAGCCACGGACACAGCTTCGAGGGCACTGATCAGGAGAAATTCGAGTATGAGTTCGGATGGCCGGGAACGCAAGACCCTACTGCCTGGCTCTGCATTCCTCACGCAATAGAATTCCTTGGGAGCCTATTAGATGGGGGATGGCAGGAAATAATGGAGCATAACAGGGCACTCGCTATACAAGGGAGGGAGATTCTATGCGGAGCATTAGGCACTAGTCCACCTGTACCGGACTCAATGGTGTCCTCTATTGCAGCCGTTGAGATGCCGGGTGAAGGGGATGTGGGGCCGATGAGTCTGGAGGGGGATCCTTATCACAACTTTCTGCTAGATGAGTTCGGAATCCAGGTTCCCGTTTTCCCATGGAGGCATCACAACAAGAGGTACATCAGAATATCCGCACAACTGTACAATCACGTGGAAGAGTACGAGTTCCTAGCAGACTGTCTGAGTAGATCTCTCTGATTATGGAAAGCAAACCATTGAATGGAGGGTGGCGTACCCAGACACATGCCCGAGGTGGTTGTGGCCCTTACCGGAGCGTCCGGAGCGAAGTACTGCGTGAGACTCATAGAAGCCTTGGTTGAACACAATTGGTCCGTGAGACTAATCGTGACCGGCACTGGTGCAATTAACCTCGATCTGGAGTGCTCTATGACTCCTAGCGAGTTGGCATCTATGAATGGGGTCATACTAGAGGACAATGGCAATCTAGCCGCAAAATCCGCTTCTGGTTCCGCTAGATTCGATGCCTATGTGGTCTGCCCTGCAAGTGGCACCACAATAGGAAAAATCGCAGCCGGGATTAGTGATAACCTTGCAACTAGGAGCGCACTGGTGGCTATGAAGGAGAGGAGGAAATTGATAATTGTCCCAAGAGAAGCACCATACTCAACCCCTCATCTCAAGGCGATGTTCAATCTGTCTGAATGGGGGGCCGTAATCTTGCCTGCTAGCCCTGGATTCTACAACTCTCCTGAAAGTATCGATGATCTAGTTGACTTCGTTGTGGCTAGGATTCTAGACCAATTGGATATTGATCACTCCATCGGTAGAAGATGGTCGGGAGAAGAGGTCCCATTGGAAGACTGACTCCTGCCATGTACTATATTGGAATGGGTTCAATAGTGTTGGAAAGTACTGAGCTGCAGATATCATGAAGGAATGGCTGCGAGGTCTCAACAGGCCGTCATCAACAGTCCTGGTTGCTGGAATGCTAGTCCTTGGGGCCGCAGGAGGCGGGCTATTGTATGGAGAGGAGATTTCGAACTGGGTTGGTGGGGACACTGAATACGAACTTATCGACTTTGACTCAAACCAAACCAGAGCCTATGCCCAGGGCCTTGTGAATCTAGGAGATCCAGTCTGGGGAGGGAGGCTTTCAGGTACTGTCGAAGAAGAGAACGCCGCTCAATCCATTAAGACCAACTTCTCAAACAGCGGACTTCCTTCCACTCTCGAGGAGTTTGAGGTCCCGTTGTACTACATGGGAAATTCATTCGAACTAATGATTTGTAACTCTGGTACCCTTGGAGGGGTTTTCGGAGGACCGACCCCCTGTACGGTTGCAGATATTAATCGAGAAGAGACGAACTTCCAGCATACCGTGGACTTCGTTGTACAGGGGTACAGCGGAAGCGTAGATATTCCTGCCAGCAGTAATGTTGAGGTCGTAGATCTCGGAATGGGGAATGAATCTGAGGACTGGGACGTTGCAAGCAATGGGGTTGGCTTAGTGTGGCTTCGTGATGGGGAGGACGGACAGGCTGGAACGGAAAGTAACACGGTCCTGATGAAGAGGGCTCAGGAAAACGGTCTCAGAGGATTGATCACTGTAAATTCTAGACAGAACTGCGACGATTTGGTTGCCGGAGATTGTATCCCCTACTCGAAATCTCTCGATATTACTCAGTTCGAGGAGAGGCCCTACGATATTGGCTTCGTGATGGTATCTAGAAGCGTCGGGGAGCAGATTTCAGAGCAGGTTGTAAATTCTGGCGGTATGCTTGGATTACAAGTCGATGTGGACAACCAGAACAATGGGAACATACATGTTCCCTGCGGAATCCTAGAGGGGGAGACTGACCAATTGATTGTAATCGGCGCTCATCATGATACGGTGTATAATGGCCAAGGAGCAGTGGATAACACCGCAGGAACAGCAACTGTGATGGAGATAGCTAGGCAATTCGGAATTCTTCATTCGGAACTCGGTGATCCGAAGATGACGGTGTACTTCTGCACTTGGGGTGGCGAAGAGGAAGGCCTGTGGGGTTCTAAGGAGTGGGTGGACAAGCATAGGGATGACCTCGCTGAAAACCTCAGATTGTACATCAATCTCGATATGAACCACGTTGATGCAGAGAGGAACTCAGGGGTTGTCCTCCAAGGCAATAGCAAGACTGACGTTCGCCATATCAAAGGTCTAGTGGAAGAGTTCTCATCTTCCCACCCAGAGCTTTACGAAAAGTATAGCATTACGGTAAGAGAACTAGAGTCAGAGCAGATGCCCTACAATTCAGATCATGCCCCATTCGTTTACGAAGTGCATCAAGAGGAGGGCGAGTTTGGGAAAGCGATGCTCTGCTATGGTTCTGGATCGTTGGAGTACCACACCTACTTGGACAACATGGACAGATTCAACGAAGAGAGCTTGGCTGTGTCTGGGATTATCTATGGGTCCCTAGTTAGGCACCTAGCGTGGAGCTAAGCGGAGCAGAAAGAGACAATCTCTTCGTAATCAGGCTCAACTCCTGGGTTTTCAGCTACCCAACGATACTGAACCGTCCCCTCACTATCGATAATTATGACCACTCGATTGGCGCTGACGTAGCCCTCAATACCTCCTAATCCGACGAATTTTGCATCATATGCCTCCACGGCGACCCTATCCAAATCCGATAGAAGTTCGAATTCTAGGTTGTATCTTCTAGAGAACTCTGCATTAGCCCATGGGGAGTCGACACTTATCCCCAATACAGTTGCATTGCAATCGTTTAGTTTGGCTAGATTTTCCTGGAATGAGCACATCTCTTGGTCACAAACGCCCGTAAAGGCGCCGGGATAAAATGCTAGAATCACAGTCTTTCCATGATGTTCAGACAGTGTTACTGCTTCCTTTGAGGTATTCTTCAGTGTGAAATCGGGTGCCTTATCGCCTACTTTTACCATGTTGGGGCTACGGGGTCTGTAATTTGAAGATGCCTAGATTCACATTCTCTCTGGAACATTGATCCCCATCATTTCCAACCCCAGTTTCAGTTCTCTAGAGGTGGCTTCACACAGAGCAAGACGTCTCTGAGAAATTATTTCATTATCCTCCTTTAGTATTGCACAATTCTCGTAAAAGGAAGCAAAAGAGGATGCTATTGAGTGCAGGTGCTTGCAGAGCTTATGAGGGCTGAAAGTTGAAACTGAGTCATCTAAAATCGAAGGGAATTCCACTAGTCTTCTAGAAAGTAAAATCTCTTCACCCCTAAGTGTGCTAAGTTCGCTTTCCATTAGAGATTCGAAGTTCGTTGTAAGAGATTCCCTATCGCCTCCCCACTTTCTGAAGATACTGGATATTCTGGCGTATGCGTATTGAAGATATGGAGCAGTATTTCCCTCGAAGGATAGCATCTTCTCCCAGTCGAAAACGTAATCCTTGGTCCTCTCGGTTGATAGGTCGGCGTACTTCACAGCGCCGATTCCCACCGCTCGAGCGACTTCTTCCCTTTCCTTGCCTATTAAATCGGGATTCTTGTCATCTATGGACTGCTCGGCACGCCTTATTGCTTCTTCAAGAAGGTCGTGGAGCTTTATCACCTCGCCCTCTCTACTCTTCAGAACCTTGCCGTCAGTATCCAAAACAGATCCGAAGTTTACGTGTACTGCTTGATGATTATGACTCATGAAACCAGCTTTCTTTGCTACTTGGAATACCATCTCGAAATGCTGTTTCTGAGGAGTCCCGACAACATACAGGAATCCATCACATCCTAGTCTCTCCACTCTGTCAATTATGCATGCCAGATCTGAAGTACTGTAGTTGTAACCACCATCTGCCTTCCTAATTATCATTGGAAGGGGTTCTCCATCTCGATTAACCCAACCTCCTGGGAAAACGACATCTGCGCCATCGCTCTCCTCGAGGTCTCCGGATTCTCTGAGTCTTTCAACTACCTCCGGTAGCAGTTCTTGATAACTGGACTCGCCTCTGATATCGTCGTCGGTAAGCATGACTCCGAGCATTGAGTAAACTTCGTTGAAGTACCTCATTGACTCGTCCACTAGAATGCGCCACAGACGGAGGGTCTCAGCATCCCCTCCCTGTAGTAGTACTACACGGCTCCTGGAACGATTAGCGAATTCTTCATCCGAGACGAACTTTGATCTGGCTTGCTTGTAGAAGGAATCCAGGTCACCTACTCCTAATTCGTTTGCAGCGCGGTCTTCCCCCAAATCTAGGAGATGCTCGATCAACATGCCGAATGGAGTACCCCAGTCTCCTACGTGATTCTCTCTAATGACAGTGTGTCCCTTGAATTCCAGCATCCTTACAATCGTATCTCCGATAACAGTTGATCTAAGGTGTCCCACATGCATCTCTTTGGCGACATTCGGAGCAGAGTAGTCCACGGCGAAGGTTTTCTTCTCATCAACACTAACTCCGAGCCTAGGATCAGCAAGTATTATCGATAGTCGCTTCGACAGCCATTCTGGTTTGGCTGTAATATTAACAAAGCCACTCATAGATGAAACGATGGCGAATGATTGCAGATCAGACGCGACGAGTTCGGAAATCTGTTTGGCTATTTCCTGAGGTGCCTTTTTCAGAATTCCAGCTAGAGAGTGGCAAGGAAGAGCCACATCCCCATGATCCTCCACGGTCGCCTTTCCTAGAAGCGGGAGCCATGTTGAGTCGGGTATGTCCAGTGAATTCATGGCATTGGAGAATATGGGTTTTAATTGGTTAATCAATTCCTTAATCCTAACCACCTCACGAAATTGCGTACCTCAGAAGAGCCGCAATGCCTCCAAATGCTGTGTTCAGAGTAGCCCCCTCCTCGGTATCGAGAGAAATTATTCGCACCTTTGCCGAGGTGTGACCTGCCAAAACAGTCAGTTCATCTATCAAATCCATCGAGTTTTCCTCGTCTTCGAAGACTTTGTCTGACCCACATTCCGGGCAATTCGGTGGTGCAGAGGATTTGTCATGTGATGTTTTCCAAGTATTCTTGCCCTCTTTGCAAATCCATTGTACCCTTCTCTTTGTTACTGCCTCTGAAATCAAAAGAGTCTCTACTGCTCCTTGATCTAGTGCTGAGCGGATCATCACTTCCCCGTACGTTGCCTTGGGATTTGCCTGCATCACCTCTTGTAGGAACCTATCAACTATAGTTCTCTCAACATCTAACTCTATCTGATCCATTGTAGAGCCGGCGCGTTGGACCAATTCCCTCAATCCGCTTTCGTTGGAGTAACCTACGTCGAAGAATGGCTCTGCAATGAGTTTCTTTATTTCGTGGTGGAAATAGTCATTCTTCACTACGAAGTCCTTTGTTGCTCCCGGACCACCAATGATTATTCCCTTCAAGTCATTTACCATCGGAAGCCAGTAATTGCATGCTCTCTCTGTGGCTTTCTTGAAGAAGTTATGAGCGGCTTCTTCGATAAGACGCTCGAATCTCTGGGCAGACTGACCACCTCTCCCGTGTTTTGAGGGGACCAGGGATGTGATGTGCTCCTGGAAATGCAGCCTTTTCCCGGATGCCAGTCCATAGGCGGCCTCGGACCTGTCAATTACGAACAACCCGTAAGAAGTTCGATCGATTAGCATCTCTTCTAATTGGCTGATCTCGAAGGTTGAGTCGCATCTGTATCTGAATGATGAAAATGGCTCAGGCGGATCATCGATTACTGTTGATGTCAGTTTTGTCTTGTTATTTCCCACGATGACGTGTCCAACGAAAATGGCAATTCCCCCTTCTCCCGGAGTCTTGTACCTGTTGATTGAGGAAATGGCTGACTCCAAGGCGTCCGTAACATGTTTCTTCGTTGATTTTGACTTGATATTAGCAGCCTGACCCATCTCGTTTCCTAGTTGGTGCCGAACATCGCTAATCATCTTCTCAGGAGGGATCACTACGGTGACTAGTTCTGTCCCCATGCCTTTCATCTCAGACAGTTCCTTGAGACTCTTCTTTAGCCTTAGTCGGCGCTGCTGTAGTTCCAGATCCTCGGACATGCTCCTCCTCCGTGTTCAGCCACGAAGGGCGGCATTTCAACCCTTCAGCGCTACAAGAGCATACGTATTGAAAGGCAAGGTGCCAACCTATGGACGATGGCGACGGTTGTTGTTGCTCTTGGCGGGAGTCTTTTGAGACCGGAAGTGGAGGAGCGTCACAAATGGCTGGAAGATATGGTTGAAGTGGTGAAAAATAGCGTAAGTTCCGGCGTTAAACTAGCATTAGTAGTTGGAGGGGGGGCCCCTGCACGGGAAGGTATAGATTTAGCTAGACCGGTAATCCACGACTTATCTCATCTTGATAGAATAGGAATTGCAGCTACCAGGCTGAATGCAACAATAGTCAGAGAAGCCATTGCAGAAGGAGGAGTCGAAGTTTCCGAGAATATTCCGAAAAGCATCGATGAGGCAGTTGATGAATTGTCAGATTTCCCAGTAGTTGTAATGGGGGGGACGGTCCCCGGCCATACTACTGATGCAGTAGCAATCAGATTGGCAATACAATTCGAAGCAGACAAGTGCATAATTGCAACGAATGTCGCGAAGGTTCACTCTGAAGACCCAAGGGAGAATCCGGGTGCAGAATCCTTTGACAGGTTGACCCTGGATGAATTACAAGAAATCGTAGGCCCGCCTGATCATGCAGATGCAGGCTCTTCGAAGGTTGTTGACCCCGTTGGAGTTGGGGATGCTAGAGAAAATGGACTCCCACTAGATGTCCTCGATGGAAGGGATCCTCGAAGAATATCCTCCTCGATAAATGGGGAAGATTTCGAAGGAACGATGGTGACTCCATAATGGCCAGTAGAAAGGATACGATACTGAAAGCCGCACAGAGGACGGCGAAACAGGCTCATTCTGCTGCGACCCAGAGGAGGAAAAGGCCATCATCCAGAGTCAACGTGGATCCACATAGACATTGCTCGGTTTGCTGGAAACCAATTTCTCTGGAAAGCGACCCCCCGATCTGTGGAGATGATGACTGCGTTAGGATGTATGAAAGGAGGGAGAAGTCGAGGAAGCGTTTCTCTTTCATCATGTATCTAGGTATTGCTGTTTTCGTAGGAATGCTAGTAGTTCAGATATACATGGGGGCATCAGGTTGAACAGTGGAGGTTTAGGAGTGAAGTTGTCATGATGGTCAGAATCCTTTCTCTGCTGCCAATGTTGTTTGGATTACTGTGCGCCTTGATTGTGGTTCTGAGTCTGTTTGGATACCAAGCTCCGACTACAAGTAGCGAGGCCCCAATTGTTCCATGTTCCGACGGAGATGAGGGGTGCAATGTGGCGATGAATCTAGAGGATATGGAAGTTCCAACGGCATTCGCCCTACTTGATATCACATTGGAGATAGAATGGGAAGAGCCTGAAAGAGGGTGGTTGGGAGTGGTAGACGCATCTGCGGCCGAAGAGTGTCCTCCTGATTCGTCCACACGACTTACCCCCTGTACAGAGGAAGAGATAACGAAGTATCTCATAGTAGGAGGGCCAGATAACGGTGGTTTGATGACATTCAGGTTGGAACCCGGGGAATACAGATTCGTAACGGGAGGATACGAGGGCTCTGGACTCTCCATGCAGGATGTAGACATGGACGCGAGTATCCACTTGGACAATTATGTCGAGATAGTTCTCGCCGCGACCGCTGCCCTTCTATTATTGGGGGCTGGAGAGATGGCTTTTCCCGTTCGAAACCTACTCAATCGCTTTAGACGCGAAGTGTAAGCCTTACTCAGTATCGTTGAATAACCCCTTCTGATTGGGGAGAGCATGCGCGTGACGAAGTGCCCAAATTGCGGTTCAGAGGTAGACGTTTCCGGGATATCAGCCTCATATGGGGGTCACAACTTCTATTGCGTAATCTGCGGCCACTCATGGCACGTCTAGATCGAAGTCCTCTCTTGCATCATCCTCTCTAGGCCAGTTCTCGGGAAGTTTCAGTGGGTCTTCCACCCTGTCCGCATCGATAATCTCAATCAGATCAGAACGTAGGTCCTCCAGACCATGCCCTGTTAGTGAACTAATCCTATGGTCATCTGCAGGGTTTTCTTCTTCGGTTATATCGGACTTGGATGAAACTAGTAGGACTCGCCTATCGGAGAGAAGACCTCGCACCTCCATCAGGAGTCTCTCCTGCTCTGAAATAGGAGTTGTAGACTCGGAAGATCTGTCTATCAGGAAGAGAAGTACATCTCCTAGGTGCTCTAGGGCGGCAATGGCCTGCATCTCAATTTGGTTCCTCTCATCCATTGGCCGGTCCAGAAGTCCCGGAGTATCCACCATCTGGTATACCCTCCTACGATGCGTGAAGTGACCCACGTGCAATTGTTTGGTGGTGAATGGGTAAGACGCAACTTGTGGCTCTCCGCTGGATAGTGCCCCGATAAGAGCAGATTTTCCAACATTGGGAGATCCAGCTACCACGATACAGGGTTCGCTTGGATCGATTGAGGGCAGTTTTCTCAGGATATTCCTGGCATCTCCTAGCCAAATGATCTGGGGCGAAATCTGATCAATTACTGAGGAAAGTCTCCCGTATGCGTGTCTCCTTGCCTTGTGAAAACCATCAATGTCCCTCAATCTCAGGATCTTTGCCTGAGCCTCTCCAGAAATTCTCTGAGACCTCTCTGCAGCCCATTGTAGGGAAGCCAGATTTCTCTTGTAGTCATCACATCCTACTGCTGCGTCTACAAGAGATCGGTCGAATTCTGTCAGTGCATTCAGGCTAGGCCACCTATCAACGTACGAGTTCAGAGTCTTGGTCGCCACGTCGCATGCAGACTGGACCATTCGGTTCATCTGCTTCCTAACTCTGTGGTATTTGTCTGGATCCTCGACCAAATCCGCCTGACTGCTCGCCCTTCCGAATGCTTTGTCAAGAATTTCTTGAGGATAGAGTACGGTCGGAATTGACCTCCATTCAACTGATGCCATGGCACTGCCTCCGTCGACTCCGCCACGGTATTGCACTTCAATCATTAGCAAAGTTGGAGAAAAAAAGAAAATGTTCTGACCCGCTTGTTTTTCTATGACCTCCGGAACGTAGGCATATGTCGGACGCAACGGGCGGAGGTGACGACGGCACCCTGCCACAGTGGGCCAGGAGTTTCTTTGAGGAATATGGTTCACCAGACCTCGGTGAGTTGGGCGATGTTTTTCATGGGCCTCTTCTAGACCGGAAGTACGGCCTAAGGAAAGATGACCTGGTAGAGATTCTTCTCGATAGTAGGATGCTTCCAGAAGGAAGGGACCCCTGGATAAAGGGGATGATGGTAGGGGGGAGAAGTTCTTCTATCGATATCCTGGACGAAGACAGAGGTTTCAGGTCCATATCACGAGATGCCATCGTGGAGGTAAGGCTAGTTACGCACCTCAGGAAGTCATACATAGAGGATGAAGAGTTACTAAAGTTCGAGAAGGAAGACATGAAGAGAAGGTCCGAGGTTCACGAGATGGCGGAGAAAACCAGTGAGGGGCACGGCAACAATCTGTCTTGGGGGTGAGTCTTTGGATAATCTATCAGATATGGAGTGTATTCCCTGTAAAGGCGGAGTTCCGCCCCTAAGTGAGGAGGAATCGAGTGCTTTCCTATCTCAGATTCATGATGATTGGGAGGTAGTAGAGAACCATCACCTTACTCGTACATGGTCATTCCCAGACTTCGCGTCGGCTCTGGAATTTACCAATCAGTTGGGAGAAATATGTGAGCAGCAGAATCATCATGCGGACTTCGAATTAGGGTGGGGGAGGGTTGTTTCCGTTATCTACACGCACAAGATTGACGCCCTCACTGAATCTGACTTCGTGCTGGCGGCTAAGTTCGACACCATCCAACGGTGAGAAGGATGGGTGGCGTGCAGGAAGCATTGACTTCCAGACGCACAGTTTACAGGTACAAGCGAGAGGAGGTTCCCGATCGGATTCTCGAGAGTGCATTCGAGGCTGCCAGAAATGCGCCCTGCCACAAGAATACTCATCCATGGAAATTCTACGTAATGGGTGAGAAGACCAGAGAATCACTGATACCTGAAGTTGAGAAGCTGGCGAAGAAAAAATCGATAGATGGAGAAGAAGAAGGGGCCGGCATCTCCAAGGCCATTGAGAAGATAATCTCCCCTCCTTTGCTAATATGTGTGACGAGCGCCAGAAGTCCTCAGGACCCATTCAGGGAAGAAGAAGACTATGCTGCGACGGCATGTGCAATCCAGAACATGACCCTATCACTATGGGGCAATGGTGTCGGCTCTCAGTGGAGTACCGGAGCAATAACTCGATCCGATGCTGCATATGCGGCAATAGGCGTATCTAGGGAGGAGGAGCGGATTGTTGGATTCATCAAGGCCGGATATCCGGAGAAAATTCCATCAATTACCAAGAAGGCAGTGGAGGAAATAAGGGCCTATCTGCCTTAGGATGATTCGAATTTGGAAAAGGGATTGGTAAATTGAGGAAGATAGTATATCCCAGAGCAGGTGGTGTCGAAACCATACAGATAGTAGAGGCAGAGGATCCATCGCCCGCGAAGGGAGAGGTTTGCGTGAGAGTTCACCGTGCAGGAGTGAACTTCGCAGAGCTGATGATGAGGCAGGGCTTGTATGGCTCAAGTCCTGACTACCCTTTCACCCCAGGATACGAAACAGCGGGCGAGGTGATAGGCTTGGGAGAGGGGGTTGATTCTCTGAATAAGGGAGACCGGGTCCTCGCAATGACTGGATTTGGGGGTTATGCTGAGAAGGTCTGTCTAGATGCAAGAAGAGCGGTAAAGATTCCCGACTCTGTCTCTTTCGATCAGGCTGCAGCAATCCCGGTTACCTACGGAACCTCGTATCACATGCTAGTTCATCTAGGAAGAATAGTCCGGGGAGAAACCGTTCTAATCCACCATGCGGCAGGGGGAGTTGGGACTGCAGTTGCACAAATCTGCAATGCCCTAGGTGCGTCCCTAGTAATCGGAACTGCTTCGGCACCGAAGAGGGATTTCGTTGAGTCATTAGGAATGAGGTTCGTGGACAGGGAAGAGGAGGATTTCGTAGATGTCTGCAAGAGCCTTACAGAAGGAAAGGGAGTCCATCATGCAATAGACCCGGTAGGTGGCAAACACCTACTACGATCATACAAGTCTCTAAGGAAGGGAGGAAAGTTGTACTACTTCGGGGCATCTGCTGCAGTGAAGGGCAACAGAAGGTCGAGGCTTTCTGAGTTCAGGATGTGGTGGGGGATGCCAAGATTCGACCCACTAAAGCTGATGTCCTCGAACAAGGCAGTTTTTGGAGTCCACATGGGATTGCTAGAGGATGAGTCGGTTTTCAAGGGCCATCTTGATGATTTGTCCAGGATGCTCAGTGACGGGGAAATAGATCCAATAATCGATGGAGTTTGGAGGTTTGAGAATGTGGCTGATGCCCAGATGCATATGCACGATAGGAAGAACATGGGAAAGGTGCTGCTGGACTTCTCCCCTCAATGACTACAGCCTGACCGGCCGAGTTGCCCCACATGCTTGACACTTCAGAAGGGTAGTCCTGTCCTCCCTAACGAACCGAGTGTCCGGAGCCTTGCACTCCCCGCATAGAATGAAGGCCTTAACGTACGAGACGATCTTCTCCTTGATTCTCTTAGGCGGTACCTTCCCCTTCAGCATGATTCTAAATTGCTCTCTGCTACCAGACGTACCAAGTTCGTTTAGCAGATATTGGAACACATGATTCGCGTCCCTATCCATGGAGTCAACAATCTCTGAGAAGTTCCTGAGAATGGTCTGGCTACCTTCAATCATGATGTCTGGTTGTGGCATTGTCCACCTAGACCTCTCACTGATGTCCTTGGGGATTCTATCCCTAGCCCGTTCCAATAGTTCCTCGTAGTCGTGGTTGGTCACGGCTGTGCGAGAATAGTGCACCTTTTCACCTCACCGGGAGTTTTGGGAACGGTCAAGGACCTGTTCTTACTCGAACTGCCATGGGAGACGCCCCGGTTGTGAAGGTTGCAAAGACCGATCACAATGCCAGAATGCCAACGAAAGGGAGCGAGCATGCTGCTGGATGGGATCTGTACTGCTTGGAGGACACTGTGGTAAATTTCCGCTCTAGCGTCAAGGTCAAAACTGGTCTTAGAGTTGCCATTCCGGAGGGTTTCGAAGGGCAAGTGAGGGCTAGGTCTTCTCTTGGATCCAAGGGGCTCATCCTCCCTCACAGCATTGGGACGATTGATGCAGACTACAGGGGAGAGTTGTTCGTCCTAATGACGTGGATCGGGGAGGGCGAGTCGTACGAAGTAAAATCTGGAGAAAGAATTGCCCAATTGGTAATTGCCCCGATTCCGGATGTACAGTTCGCCGAGGTCGATGAGGGGGATCTGGGGGAAACCAAGAGGGGGGACGGTGGTTTCGGTAGCACCGGAAGATTCTGAACATACGAAATTCAATATTTCCCATAGTTTAGTCCCGGTGGATTCATATCGCCCCAACGCTGGGGACGTTTGATGCACCTAAGTGTAGATGAGTTGCGGAGCAAGGTCGAGGAGTTCAGAGAAAGCGGACTGAACACGCAACAAATAGCTGATGAGCTATCCTTGTCCCAGACTACTGTGCAATGGCTATCTGCCAGTGACTTCGAAGTCGATGAAAAGCCTCTGGATGTGAAAGTTGGATGGAGGTCAATAGCTGTCAAGGGAGAGAGGATAGAGGCAGTCTCGTATATTTTCTGCGACATCATTGATGAGATGGTTGGAGATGATGTTGACACGATTGTTGGCGTGAGCATTAATGGAATAGCTTTCGCACAGGCTATATCTTCTACCATGGACCTAGAGATGTCAGTCGTTAGAAGCATCAACGAGGACGTCAGTGGACACCTGTCCCAGGTTTACGCGGGCGTTGAAGGAAAGAGGGTTATCATCATAGACGACGTATACTCCAGCGGGAGGACAATGAAGAAAACTGCTTCCGATCTCAGTGATGCAGGTGCGGAAGTCAAGATGTGCATGGTCCTAGTCAACAAATCATGGGACGATGACGTAGACGGAGTCCCACTTAGGGCTTTGATCAGAGCAGCGACGGTCTGAGGTGTCATATGCACTGGGCGGATTACACCGCACAAAGGCTCATGGAGCGAGGGGGAGAACAGGTCTCCGCTTCCGGCATAACTCCTTCTGGAGAATTCCACATCGGCCACCTGAGGGAGATTCTCTCGGCCGAAATGATCCATAGGGCCTGCCTAGATGCCGGAATGAGTTCGAAATACATATTCATTGTAGACTCGATGGACCCTTTGAGGAGAGTCTACGACTTCCTCTCTCCAGAATACGAGGAGTTCATTGGTTGCCCCCTAGCATTCATTCCTGCTCCTGAAGAGGACGGGAGTCCTGGAGATGGAGGCATAAGCTATGCTGAACACTTCCTCTCCCCATTCCTTGAAGCTCTCGAAGAAATAGGGGTCATTCCAGATGACATAGTAATGAATCATGAGACCTACGAGAAGGGACTGTTCGCCGAATATATCGATTCAGCAATCACGAAAAGGAATGAGATAAGGGGAATAATCGAAGAGATTTCAGGGAGAGAACTGTCTGAAGACTGGTTTCCCTACAATCCAATGGGTTCTGATGGCAGTCTTGATCGGGTAAAGGTCACGGGATACGAGAAACCCTACGTCTTCTGGAAAGATTCTCACGGAAATGAGGGGAAAGCAGACATCAGAAAGGCGCAAGGCAAAATGCCATGGAGGATTGACTGGGCAGCTAGATGGGTCATTCATGAAATAACCTGCGAGCCCGCGGGGAAAGACCATGGCGCAGCAGGGGGGAGCTATGATACCGGAATACCAATATGCAAACTTCTTGGTGGAAATCCTCCTGAAAAGATGGTCTATGAATGGATACAACTCAAGGGCATGGGACCAATGTCAAGTTCCACTGGGTTGACTATAGGTCCGATGGAAGCACTTTCAATAGTTCCTCCAGAAATTCTCCGATATGTCATTGCTAGAAGCAAAATGAATCGTCATATTGAGTTTGATACTGGTGGGATGATGTTCGTTACGGCAGACGAATATGAACGTCTCGTTTCCGAACCCCCAAGCATAGAAGAGGGGATGAGCAAAAGAAAGAAAATCTCAGTTAACACTCGTACTGGAGCGATGAGGCTCAGCCAAGTTTCTCGCATCTCGGTACCTTCTGAATCGGTTGGAGGGGTGTCATTCAGGCACCTCTCGATGTTAGCCCAGATCAAGTCATCAGATGATGATGTTTGGACATCACTAAACAAATCTGGACACATACAGGGTGAGCCTAGCGATTCCCTCAGGGTAAGGCTCACTAGAATGAGAAACTGGATTGGCGGGCCCCACTTCCCAGAAAACTCCAGAGTTAAGATTCGAAACGAAATAGGTGATGAGGCCAAGGAACAGATTGGCGATGAAGGAATTTTCTTTCTAAACGAACTTGCCTCGTTACTTTCTGAGTGCGAATGGAACGATGCAAGAATAGGAGGGGCAATATCGGAAGCTTGCGACTCGAGAGGGATATCCAGGAAGGAAGGTTATGCTGCGATTTACTGGGCTATGATTGGTAGGAGGTATGGCCCCAAGGCCTCATCATTGATATTTGAAATGGATAGGGAGGAAATTGTATCCCTTCTTGGAAGTTCATAGTTTGATTAGGAAACTATGAAATCGTAACTGGCTGGCGAGGAGATATGGCAGTCTACGAACTACTAATGAGGTCAATGGAAGAGAGGAACGCAGAGCATTACATCGAGGCATTGCACGATGACTACGAATTCGTGCGACACCAATCTGGAACAACGATGGATAAGGAGCAAGTCAGTGAGATGATGAGGGGGATGATGGCAAATTCAGATGTCGTGATAGATGAGCCTAGATGCATCTATGAGAATGATGAGATTCTTGTGGAGCACTCAATGATGGACTTCCCAGATGGAACTCGAGAAGCAGTAATGGCAGTACACACAATCAAGGATGGGAAAATCATCCGAACCGAAACAGGTGCAACGCTAATTCAGTGATTTGATTTCCAGAAGTCTTGGCTCAGGGATGCCGTCCAGGGCTTCCTTGATTGCTTCGACCTCCATCCTTGCTCCTGCCATAGTTGTCACGAACGGGATGTTTAGCTCGACTGCAAGTCTCCTCATCATGTTCCCGTCTAGAACTGCTCCTCCGGTAGATCTTGGAGTATTGATAACAAGTTGTATCTTGCCTTGCCTCATTAGGTCTAGAGCATCTGGAGACCTCCCCTCGGCAATTCTGTAACAGGTCTTGACCTCTAGATCTTCCACACTTCGAAGAACTCTAGAGGTCCCTCTTGTTGCATATATGGTGAATCCCATACCTTTCAGTTTCTCTGCTAGAGGAATCATCGAGTACTTGTCTTCGTCCTTTACTGTGATGTACACGCCACCTTCAGTTGGAACCGGGATTTCAGTCGCCAGTCTGGCCTTTAGGTAGGCAGCTGATGGCCTTACGTGCGATCCCATTACCTCTCCTGTCGACTTCATCTCCGGGCCGGGTGCTGGATCGAGCCCCCTTAGTTTGATGAATGGGAAAACCGGAGCCTTTACGCACACTGCATCGGTCTGGGGCTCGGGGATATCTAGGTCGGACAGCCTCTCCCCGAGAGCGACCCTAGCCGCAATCCTAGCCAAGGGGATTCCAGTTGATTTCGCGACGAAAGGGAATGTTCTGGATCCTCTGGGGTTGACCTCCAATACGTACAGGAGGCCGTCATGAATTGCAAACTGGATGTTATAGCAACCGCGAACTCCTAACTCCAGGCCAATTACCCTAGTCCACTCCTCGACCTGTTCAAGGATTTCATCGGGGACGTTTTGTGGTGGGATGAAGCAAGTGGAGTCCCCAGAATGAATTCCCGCCTCCTCCAGATGCTCCATGATCGCCCCTATTAGGACGTCCTCGCCATCGCACACTGCGTCAACGTCTAACTCCATTGCATTACCTAGGTACTTGTCTATCAGGAGAGGTCTATCTGAGGAAAGATATGCATCCCTCATGTATGACTCCAATTGCTTGTAATTTGCTAGAATCTCCATTCCTCTGCCCCCCAAGACGTATGAGGGACGGACTAGGACGGGGTAGCCGATTTCGTTTGCTGCGTGCCTAACCCCCTCTGGCGTGGTTGCAGTTGCTCCATCGGGCATCCTCAATCCGCATCTAAGTGCGAATTCCTCGAATCTCTCTCTATCGCTGGCTTCATCAATGGACTCGGGCGATGTCCCCTCCATCATCAACTCCAGACCCATGGTCGAAAGATGAGGCAGTTCGTTTGCGAGTGGGAGTGCTAGATTTATCGCAGTCTGGCCCCCGAACTGGAGAAGGATCCCGTTAGCATCCTCACGAAGGAGAATCTCAGATACTGATTCTAGTGTAAGAGGGTCGAAGTAAAGCCTATCGCTTGTGTCGAAGTCTGTAGAAACTGTCTCTGGATTATTGTTGATTATGATGGCCTCATGACCTAAATCTTGGATTGCACCGGCAGCATGGACACAGCCATAATCAAACTCAATGCCCTGTCCGATTCTTATTGGACCTGATCCTACGACTGCAATCTTCTGCTTTACTGATGAGGAGAGTCCTGGAACGTAGTCGACTCCTGACTCAGCAGAGCCGCCTTCGTAAGTCGAGTAATAGTAAGGGGTGACAGCAGCAAATTCCGCAGCACAAGAGTCGACCATCCTATAACGTGGATGGATCCTTAATTCGTGCCTCCTCATCCTCAGAGCAGTCTCATCCTGACCGGTTGGAAGGTTCTTGAATCCCGATTCTGGGAAGCCGCATAGAGCGTCAGCAATGTGTAGATCAGTGAATCCGGCGCCCTTCCAAGACCGCATCTCTGACTCAGGTATGCCAGCCGGCCTCATGCCTATCTCTCCTGCCGCCCTGATCTCAGTCTCTATTGCGGCGAGTTTCTCGAACCTCCTCAGGAACCAACGAGTTATCCCTCCCGTAAGGTCCCTGACGTCCTCAATCGAATACCCCCTACGGAATGCCTCGATTACCGCACCCATCCTTCTGTCGGTAGGAACCCTGAGCCAGTCTTCTAGAAGTGCAGTAGGAAGCTTCTCAGAGGCCCTCTCATCCATTGTCTCTCCATCAGAAGCATCGGACATTGTAAGTGGTCGAGGGTGGGGTTTTCCGTACTCTAGGCTGGCCCAGGCCTTCAGGCACGCCTCCTCGAAAGAGCGCCCAATCGCCATAACCTCGCCTGTCGACTTCATAGAAGTTCCAATCTTCCTATCTGCTGTTCGGAACTTATCGAACGGCCAACGGGGAATCTTGACCACACAGTAGTCAAGTGTGGGTTCGAAAGCGGCCGTGGTGCCTTCGCCGGTGATGGGGTTTGGCAATTCATCCAAGGTGTATCCTACTGCGATTAGTGCAGCCATCCTTGCTATTGGGTAGCCCGTAGCCTTAGATGCTAGAGCAGATGATCTGGATACCCTAGGGTTTACCTCTATTACTCTGTAATCTCCAGTTGACTGCTCAACTGCGAACTGTACATTACAACCCCCCTTAATGTTCAGTCTTCTGATTAGCTTCAATGCGGCATCCCTCAGACCCTGGTGGTCACTATCCGAAAGCGTCTGCTGAGGTGCGACCACTATTGATTCTCCAGTGTGAACCCCCATTGGGTCAATATTCTCCATTGTGCACACAATTATCGCATTATCCGAGCCATCCCTCATCACCTCATACTCGTGCTCCTGCCATCCAAGGATGCTTTCCTCGATTAGCACCTGACCTATAGCAGAGTGCAGAATCCCCTGGCTTGCGATCTCTACCAATTCACCCATATTGAAAGCGGTTCCACCTCCCAAACCACCTAGTGTGAATGCAGGTCTGATAAGCAAGGGGAAAGAGCCCAGTTCTTCTGCTGCAGCGATAACCTCCTCGATTGAGTCACATGCCAGGGCCTTGCAAACTGGTAGGTCAATCTCCTCGCAGACCTTCTTGAACAGGTCTCTATCTTCTGCCTCGTCAATTGCTGCAAGATTGCACCCGATTAACTCGACTCCCAACTCATCGAGGGTGCCATCCTTGGCTAGCGCAGATGCTATGTTCAGAGCGGTCTGTCCCCCCATCCCAGCAAGAAGGGCATCTGGCTTCTCTGATTCCATAATTCTCTTGACTACCTCAGGGAGCAATGGCTCGATGTATATCCTATCTGCCATCTCGGGATCGTTCTGGATAGTTGCTGGATTCGAGTTGACCAGAATTACTTCGTACCCGTCTGAACGAAGAGCTCTGCATGCTTGAGAACCTGAGAAATCGAACTCCGCTGCCTGACCTATCCTGATGGGCCCACTGCCAAGAATGAGGATTCTCTTCAGATCATCACGACGAGGCATCAGGCACCGCCATCCTTCGTTACGATCTCTGCCCCTGCTCTACTCAGGTGCTCAGCCACCATGTTCTGGAATCTATCGAAAAGTGGAGATGCGTCATGAGGGCCCGGGCAGGCCTCAGGATGGAACTGGATTGTGAATGCTGGTTTGTCCAGAAGATCGAGCCCTTCCACAGTCCCGTCATTGGAGTTGACATGTCTGACTTTGAATTCGGCGCCCAGAACATTGTCTGTCACCTCTGAGCATGCACCGCTGGGATGTGGTGCCAGCATCCCCTGGATTGGATCCTCTACAGCAAATCCGTGGTTCTGGCTAGTGATGTGGACCCTTCTTGTTTCTAGGTCCATGACAGGTTGATTCGATCCGCGATGCCCATAACGTAGCTTGTAAGTCCTCAGACCGGCTGCCAGCCCCATTAGTTGATGGCCCAGGCAAATCCCCATCACCGGCATGCCTTGGCGAACTGCAGCTGCAAGAGTCTTACGGGCGTCGGTAGCTGCTCCGGGGTGAGCCGGATCTCCGGGCCCGTTTGAGGCGAATAGTGCATCGGGGGACCAGTCCCTGTTCATCTCCTCCAGAGTCATGCTAGCTGGGCACCATACAACCTCGAATCTGCGACACAATTCCCTCAGGATATTATGCTTGACTCCACAATCTATAGCGGCAAGACGAGGGAGTGCTTCCCCTTCATCGTCAGTGGCTCCTGGATTCAGTAGTCTTGGTTCGTCGCATGTTACCTCGGAAACCAGATCATCTGCATCCGGAGGAGTCATCTCTCGAAGAATAGTCTCCATTTCATCGACCCTTTCAGCTGGGCCGAAAACGCATAGCAAGGTGCCATGCTCCCTGACTCTGCGAGTAAGTGCCCTGGTATCGATTCCTTCTATCCCGGGTATGTTGTGCGCAACTAGTAAATCATGCACGCTCCCAACTGAGTCCCTATGGTCCGGGAAAGTCATATGCTGTTTGCATACCACTCCTCTAGGATGAACTGAGGACGACTCTGAGACACCTGGATGGATGCCATAGTTTCCCAAGAGTGGGTAAGTGAAAGTCAGCACCTGACCAGCGAAAGATGGGTCCGTGAGGCTCTCCTGGTATCCACACATCCCAGTTGTGAATACTAGTTCCCCTTCTGCAATTTCTTCTGTGCCGAATAGGGTCCCCTCGAAACGAGTTCCATCGGCTAGGAGAAGTACTCCCTTCGAACCGCTGGGCTGTTCTGAGCCGGGGGAGTTGAGAAGGGAATCGGCGGCATCCGGGAAGGTAGGCGGGTGTTCGACGCCACGAATTCCAGCCCCGGGACAGAAGCCCCCGTGCGCTGAACTCTCCGACATCAGCAACGCTGCCCAAGTACGATTCTTAATGGTTGACAGAGATATGGAGAATTTAGTTATCCAATTTCACTCTTCTTCATCATTGATAACGACCTTTCCACTAGCGGACGGGAGCACTTTGATCTGGGCCCCTTCGAACATCGATTTTGAATCGAGAGGGCCCAGCCACGAGTCCAAGAATACGGCTAGAGCGGCTACTTCTGAGTGAGGTTGGTTTCCGACGGAGATATTGTAATCCGACAAATGGAATACCTCTGAAGGAACCTTTGTCCCTCCCACTACAACAACAGCTGGCTTGTCCGTAGGGATTGATGGGGTTGCTTCCCTCCAAGCCTCGCCATACATCGTCAGGTGAACTATAGTTGCTTCACTGGACTTGGAGATGCTTCGGAGCCACGAAAGTGGACTTTCCTCGAATCTACTCTCGAAGTTCCCGCCAAATCTTTCAGTAACAGAATCCCATGTTTCCAGGGCAGATGGATCTCTGTCTCCTGCGAGGACTACCTCGTCTGCACCGAAAGCCCTAGCTGTCAGCCCTAAATGGGACGTAATTCTCTTGTC
Organism: uncultured Candidatus Poseidoniales archaeon; assembly: GCA_902573015.1. Classification (GTDB taxonomy): domain Archaea; phylum Thermoplasmatota; class Poseidoniia; order Poseidoniales; family Thalassarchaeaceae; genus UBA36. Next base: position 20,975 of record CACGIE010000015.1, read on the forward strand.
CCTGTCTCGACGGTGGCCCAGTCGGAGAACGGATAGCCTGGGAGGAGTATCGCGACCCATGGCTCATGCGTAAGGGGGTGACTCATCAGCATGACCCTCTATGGGGTCGGATCCGGCTGAGGGAAAAACATCGACCCCCATGTTCAACATGCTCGCTCTGACCCACTGAAGCAGTAGTGCATCAAACATCATGTGAGAGGCAAAACCGACCATAACTGCGAGTACGAGGACCCTTCCGGTTGCGAATAGCGCATCTCCCTCCAAATCTCCGTAGTGCATCATTGCTGGTTCGAGAATGTAGAACGCTGCTAGAACGCCAAGACCCCCTCCGATTAGGTTCATTGTGGCATTCCCCCTCTCTCTGCCTATCCCCGTGAAAAGAGTAGCCACAATGATCAGAATTGGGACTATCAGGCTGACTGTTCCGAAGTCGAATGATCCCAACGTTGAGTTGGGTATCAGTGAGTCGTCCACCTGATCTGATCCTTCGCTAATGGCTATCCACCACCACAATGCGCTTGAAATGAACAGAGCTCCTGACGTCCTTGCGCGTTCTGTTATCATGTCCCTGACATGGTGGGCGTCGCGGGGCTTGAGCCTCTGGACTATGGATTCCAGAATGAATAGCGTCTCAGGATCGTGAGAGTCTCCTGAGTCCGCTGCGGACTGAGGCTCAGAGGCCTCTAGAGAAGTATCCTCTCCCAGAGTCATCGCCCGATTGCCCCTCCGTCACATCATAAAGCAATCGTCGTTTGCGAGTCTCATATGGCCGACTGGCGACCCATGCTAAAACGCCGAGAAGACGGTTTTCCACGCATTATGGGCGTGGTGAACGTCACTCCAGACTCTTTTCATGCTCGTTCCAGATCCTCGAACAGCAATCATGCAGTAGAAACCGCGATGAAGATGGCATCCGAAGGTGCGGAATGGATCGATATCGGAGGGGAGTCCACTAGGCCAGGAGCCAGCCCGGTGACAATCGAGGACGAGCTATCAAGAGTAATCCCTGCAATAGAAGAGATCAGGTCTCAGCTTCCCGATATCTGCATATCAATAGATACTAGGAGATCCGAGGTGGCGATACAGGCTCTGAATTCAGGGGCTGATATGGTGAACGACGTCTCTGCAATGAGCGATCCAGGAATGCTGAGTGTCGTTTCTGACCACGATTGCCCCGTTTGCATTATGCACATGCAAGGTTTGCCGGAGAACATGCAGGAAGACCCGAGCTACGACGACGTTGTCGCAGAGGTTAGGGGATACCTTAGCGAAGCTGCTGGGTTGCTCATGGATAAGGGGGTGAAACCGAGCCAAATCGTAGCAGATCCGGGGATTGGGTTCGGTAAGACCCTGGATCACAACATCGCCCTGCTATCTTCTGGCAGATCGATAGTCCCAGATGATAGGATGGGCCTGATGTGGGGAGTAAGCAGGAAGAGCATGTTCCTTGACCTCCTAGGGAGGGAGGACAGTGAAGATAGGCTAGCCGGGACGCTAGGAGTCGCAGCGATCTCCCCGGAGAAGGAAGTGGACATCATTCGAGTCCACGATGTGGCTGAGCATTCGGACTCGTTCGAGGCCATGAAGGCAGTGCGGTGATTCGATGAGTGCCAACAATATCGTCGAAATTGATGACGGGCTGAGAATCCTGGGGACCGCGCATGTCAGTAGCGAGTCGGTGGAACTGGTTCGAAATCAAATAGAAGATTGGGGCCCTGACCTAGTTGCAGTGGAGCTCTGTCCTTCTAGGATGGCTGCACTGACTGAGCCCGAGTCACTAGAATCAGAGGACCTCCTGAAGATAATCAAGGAGGGTAGGTCTGCCATGATACTCCTACAGTCAGCCCTAGCCGCCCAGCAAAGAAGGATGGGGATTTCCTCTGGAGAGAAACCCGGAGCGGAGCTCCTGGCCGCGGTAAACGCAGCTGAGGAGTCGGACATTGCGGTGGAGATGATCGACAGGGACGTTGTAATCACGCTAAGAAGAGCATGGAGGAAGATGGGCATGATTGAGAAATGGAGGATACTCAATGCACTGCTGTGGGAGGAAGACGATGAAGAGGTCTCCATAGACGAGGTCCTAGGCGACTCCGATCTCCTGAGCAGCATGATGGAGGAGGCCAGAGAGGTCGCCCCCAGAGCTGGCGAGGTTCTCATCGACGAGAGGGATGCATTCCTGGCTGGCAGGATTCAGCAGATTCGAGGAAAGGGGAAGGTTCTGGCAGTAATTGGAGCGGGTCATCTCAGCGGGGTTGTCCAAAACCTAGGCGAGCCTGCGATGGAGACTACCTCGAGACTAGCGGTGCTATCTGAGGAGCCGCCCAAGTCTGTTTGGCCGATCGCACTGATGGCAGCCATACCCGTCTTCCTTCTAGGGGCTGTGGGGTGGATGGCCTACAACGGGGAAATGGAGGAGCTCAAGCAGACTGCCCAAACTTGGCTCGTCCTCAATGCCCTACTCGCTGGGCTGGGCGTGCTAATTGCTAGGGGCCACCCGCTCTCTATACTGGTTGGAGCGGTAGCCTCACCAATCACCTCACTCAATCCGACCTTGGCAGCAGGCTGGTTCGCGGGCTACACCCAGCTGAAGGTGGCCTCCCCGACTGGAAAGGACGCCCAGGACTTCCTCAAGCTAGACGAGACCTCGCTATTCTGGAAAAACAGAGTGGGGAGGGTGCTACTGGTAACTGCACTTGGCAATGTTGGCTCGATGGTTGGAGCGTGGCTGGCGGGAGCATCAATTCTTGGCATGCTAATTAGCTGACACAGAACCATTTTGCGTCGTACCCCTTCGCAGTGTCAGTGGTGAACTACGGATTCGTAATCAACAACCAGACTTGCATCGGATGCCACGCTTGCACGGTGGCATGCAAGTCAGAGCATGACGTGCCGATTGGCGTCAACAGGACCCACGTGAAGTACATCGAGAAAGGGACCTTTCCCGATTCAACTAGGGAGTTTAGCGTCCACAGGTGCAATCACTGCGAGGACTCTCCCTGCACGAAGATTTGCCCCACGACTGCCCTCTTCACCAGAAGTGACGGAATCGTGGACTTCGATGACGATCGTTGCATCGGTTGCAAGTCCTGCATGCAGGCATGCCCCTACGACGCCCTCTACATCGATCCAGACAAGGGGACTGCAGCTAAGTGCAACTACTGCGCCCACAGGATAGAGCATTCCTACGAACCGGCATGCGTGATCGTCTGCCCCACGGAGTCGATAGTCTCCGGGGACCTCAGCGATCCGGAGTCTGCAATCTCTCAGCTAGTTGCCACTCACAACACCACCGTCAGGAAGCCCGAGTCTGGTGCAGAGCCCAATCTATACTACATCGATGCTAGTGAGGAGATGCTTGACCCGAAGGCAACGGAGCTGACCGGTTCTGGGATGTGGACCGAGCAGGCATTCGGAGTCGGTCACTTCGCAAAGTACGCCGAGAGCAGGCTGGGAGAGGCAGATACCACCTCTATGATAGTTCAGCTGGCTCTAGAGAAGAAGGCGAGGAGCTCTGCTCCTCGTGACCAGGCCATAATCAAAGACGTAATGGAGAGGCTGGCTGACGAGTCGGGGTCGGCGAAGAGGAGCTATGACCAGCCTAGCAAGGGAGTCCTCTGGGGTTGGGAGGTCTCTGCCTACATCTGGACCAAGGGCATCGCTGCTGGTACGTATGTTGTCGCAATGCTTGCCATGCTATCGGGCATGGTGGAGATGAGTGACCAGCTCTGGGCCATGACCCTAGGCGTCGGCATAGTTTTCCTGGCGCTCACAGGGCTTCTCCTGGTAATCGACCTGGACAGGCCAGAGAGGTTCCTGTACGTCATGCTGAGGCCCAATTGGGACTCTTGGCTCGTCAAGGGCGCCTACGTACTCTCGGGCTACGGTGGCGTGCTTGCTCTCAGTACGGGAGTACTGCTCCTAGACCTGGATAGGTCTCTACTGAATTATCTGGCAATCGCCGGAGTCCCCCTGGCACTCCTAACCGGAGTATACACCGCTTGGCTACTGGGCCAGGCCAAAGCGAGGTCGTGGTCGGAAGACTCACTGCTTCCTGCCAAGTTTCTCGTGGAGACCCTAGTTATCGGGGCTGCGGTTTTCTTCCCCATGGCCCTCATGGACCCACTCGCAATCGTAGTCGGGTTAGCGATCCTAGCCGGAGTCCTCGTCCACGACAACAGGCTGGTAGTCAAGCCGCAGATGGAGCCGTTGCTGTGAGGTGTCCCAATGGGTAAGACATTCATCGAGGACATGGCACAGCGGTTGAGGATAATCCCCAACCTGGACAGGGAGAAGTCCAGAGGGGCGAAGACGCCTCTGAAGTCCTTCCCTGAGCCCGAGGACTGGCACGATCACGTAGAGCTAGACGCTAACGAGTGGCCCAAGATGGTCGAGAAGCGCTACTCCCTAGTCCCGACGACATGCTTCAACTGCGAGTCTGCATGCGGCCTTCTCGCCTACGTGGACAAGGACTCCGGGCAGGTCTCAAAATTCGAGGGGAACCCCCATCACCCCGGTAGCAGGGGTCGGAACTGCGCCAAAGGGCCTGCAACCATCAACCAGATCAACGACACTGAGAGGATCCTCCACCCGATGAAGAGGGTCGGCCCCAGGGGAGAGGGCGGTTGGGAGAGAGTTTCCTGGGACCAGGCCCTAGATGAGATCTCCACCAAGATCAGAGAGTCACTCAAGACCGGGGCCAAGGACAGGGTGGTCTACCACGTGGGACGCCCGGGCCATGAGGGATACACCAACAGGATCCTGAAGGCATGGGGAGTTGATGGGCACAACAGCCACACAAACATCTGCTCTGCAGGGGCGAGGACGGGGTACGCTCTATGGCACCGCCATGACCGGCCCTCCCCCGATCACGCCAACGCCAAGGTGATTCTGCTAACCTCCTCTCACCTGGAGACTGGGCACTACTTCAATCCGCACGCCCAGAGGATTCTGGAGGGAATGATGGACGGTGCCAAGCTGGTCGTGATCGATCCCAGGCTTTCCAACACTGCGGCAATGGCAGACCACTGGGTCCCTACGTGGCCAGGATCGGAGTCAGCCCTTTTCCTCTCTTGGGCCAGCATGATCCTAGAGAGGGATCTGTACGACAGAGACTTTGTGGAGAACTGGGTCAACTGGGAGGAGTGGCTGCAGGCTGATTACCCAGATGAGGAGAGGTCCTTCGAGAGATTCATCGAACTGCTGAAGTCAGAGTACTCCGAGTATACCCCCGAGTTCGCAGCGAAGGAATGCAGGATACCTGTGGAGCAGGTCATAGAGGTTGGCGAATTAGTGGCAAATGCCGGTAGCCGTCTAGCCACCCACGTCTGGAGGGCGGCTGCTATAGGCAACCTCGGGGGGTGGCAGGTCAGCAGGACCCTGCACCTTCTGAACGTCCTGACTGGCAGCGTTGGAACCGAGGGGGGAACTTCACCGAACTCCTGGTCCAAGTTCAAGCCCGAGCTGTTCGATGTGCCCCCAGACCCGGACGGCTGGAACGAGCTGCACTTCCCTCCCGAGTACACTCTCTCACACTACGAGATGAGTCACATACTGCCGCACCTGATCAAAGACGGGAGGGGCTCTATGGACGTCTACTTCACCAGGGTATTCAACCCGGTGTGGACCTACCCTGACGGATTCTCCTGGATAGAGATGCTACAGAACGAGGATTCGGTGGGGTGCCACATCGCTCTGACTCCCACCTGGAACGAGACGGCCTTCTTCGCCGACTACGTCCTGCCCATGGGACATGCCTCGGAGAGGCACGACGTGAACTCCTATGCCACGAGCTCTGGCAAGTGGGTGGCCTTCAGGCAGCCTGTCCTTAGAGAGTACGCTCGCAGGGAGGGGAGGGAGGTAGAGTTCACCCACGAGGTCAATCCCGGCGAGGTCTGGGAGGAGGACGAGTTCTGGAACGAACTATCCTGGAGGATCGACGATGGCACCATGGGGATCAGGGAGCACTTCATGAGCCCCTACAGGGAGGGTGAGAGGATCACCATCGACGAGTACTACCAGTACATGTTCGAGAGGGTACCAGGCCTCCCCGAGGCTGCGGAGGCGGAGGGCACTGACGCCCTTGGTTACATGAGGAAGCACGGTGCATTCCAGATCGAGGAGGAGACCTACAACAAGCACGAGCAGGACGGCTGGCCGACCCCAAGCGGCAAGCAGGAGATATACTCCAAGAGTATGGTGGAGTTCGGCTATCCCGAGCACTCCATCCCCCACTACAGGGTGATGAGCCACGTCCATCCGGACAACCTGCAGGAGGAGGACGAGTACTGCCTCCTCCCCAACTTCAGACTCCCCCAGCACATCCATTCGAGATCGGCAAACGCCAAGTGGCTGGCAGAAATAGCCCACAGGAACCCCCTGTGGGTCCATCCCAGCGATGCGGCCAAGCTCGGGGTCGGGGAGGGCGACCTCCTGAAGGTGGAGACCGAGATAGGCTGGTTCATCGACAAGGTCTGGGTCACAGAGGGCATTAAGCCCGGAATAATCGGCTGCTCGCACCACATCGGAAGATGGAGGAGGAAGCAGGACTCAGGGAACCGTTACATGACCAACGAGGTCGAGATCGAGGACTTGGGCGATGGTAAGATGAGGATGAGAACGGTATCCGGAGTGCGTCCCTGGGAGTCTGACGACCCCGACACCAACAGGGTCTGGTGGAGGGACGGGGGAGTGCATCAGAACATCACCCACGCCGTGCAGCCCGACCCCATAAGCGGAGCCCACTGCTGGCTCCAGAAGGTCAGGATAACGAGACCGATGGATGGGGAGGAGTACGGAGATGTGGAGGTGGATACCAACAAGTCGTTCGAGTACTACAAGAGGTGGAACGAGATGGCAAAGGAGAACGAAGTCCACCCTCGAGGAGAGAGGAGACCGCTATGGATGAACAGGCCACTTCCGCCGAGGAAGGAGCACTGGTTCATTCGGAGATGACCATGGGAGCGGGATCGGCTACGCCCCAGTCCACCGCTTCCCATAACCTCTCATGGAAGTAGTAGAACCCCATCTTCAACGGGAACTCAATTACGATGAACCATCCCGCCGTCTCTATCTCTCCTGTAAGGAGTCCTGCAACCGCCGCACCGGTCAAAGTTGCAATTATTCTCCAAGCGAATGTCTTCGCAAGGACTCGTTCTCTAGTGTACATTCCCATCGCCATAGGAAGTTGGTCCCATCAATGAGCAAATAACATGCACGGTATTGGCTGACTGTCAAACTGCAATTAGTATAGGGTTGGGATTTCGCCGGACAAGCTGCTTATTGGTTCGATTCTCAGTGCGCCGGACTCACGTCTGGAGCATCCGGATCATCTAGGCCCCAGTCCGATTTACTCCATGCCCTCTCGTGGAAGTAGTAGAGGATCATCTTCGTGATGACTTCGATTCCTCCGATTGCAAGGCCCTCCGTCCAGCTACCAGTAATGAACCTGGAAATAAGTATTGTATCGGTGGTTGCGATTCCCCTCCAGAGGAATGTCTTTGCTACGCTACGCTTCTTGTTAGCATGCCCCTCACCTGGCAATTTGTCCTCTTTCCCATCGACTTCTCCTAAGCCCCAGTCGGATGTGCTCCATGCCCTCTCATGGAAGTAGTAGAGTAGCATCTTCGTGAACACTTCGATAATGCCGATAGCTAGACCTTCTGTCCAACTTCCTGTAATTATCCTGGAGATAACTATTGTATCTGTGGTGGCGATTCCCCTCCAGAGGAATGTCTTCGCGAGACTGCGTTTCCGGTTAGCATGACCTCCGCCTGCTACAGTCGACATGAACTATTCAAGGGCTTATTTTTGATAACCCCTCCGTACAGAGGTTTACCATCTCAGATAGACTCAATAACGACTGCGATTCCTTGTCCGCCACCGATACAGGCTGTTGCCACCCCGTACCTAGAACCGGTTTCTTTGAGTTGATGAGATAACGTGAGTACAAGTCTGGTACCGGTAGCTGCAAGCGGATGGCCGATGCCCACGGCACCGCCATTGACATTGACGATGTCATACGATATCCCGAGATCCTTGATGCAGGCTACTGCCTGTCCTGCGAAGGCTTCGTTTATCTCCCAAAGATCGATATCGGACACAGAAAGTCCTGCCTTCTCTATCGCCTTTAGGCTGGATGGGACCGGTCCGTATGCCATGATGCTCGGCTCCAGACCCACTACTCCCCAAGAGACGATTCTCGAAAGAGGCTCGTCTCCATCAGCCTCGGCCTTGGTTGCTGACTTGACTACCACTGCGGCAGCACCGTCCACGACCCCGGACGCATTTCCTGCTGTGACCAAGGATTGCGGACCGAAGTGAGTCCTGAGTCCTGATAGGGTCTCCATGGTGGTTCCAAGAACTACGTGATCCTCATGTGTGTGGTCGACAGTGCCATCGGCGGTTTCAACCGGTACGACCTCTTGTTCCCAGGTTCCTGATGAGACACTGGACTCTGTCCTCTGATGGCTCATTGCCGCGTACTCGTCTGCTTGCTCGCGTTCTACGCCCTTCCTTCTGCACAGCTCATCGCTGGTTTGTGCCATGAACATGCCACTGACCCCGTCCACCAGGTTGGTGAACAGGTAGTCCTCCATGTCCTGTGCTAGCTCCTCTCCTGCCGAAGGGGGCCTCCCGAGCTTGTACGTGTCCCTCATACCCCTCAAGACGTGAGGTGCCTGGCTGAGGTTCTCCATTCCACCAGCCACCACTACATCGGCCTCCCCGAGCATTATCATCTGAGTTGCGCTGATGATTGACTGGGCTCCACTCCCGCAGAGCCTGTTCAGTGTGAGCATCGGGACTTCCTCGGGGATCCCCGATCTGAGACCTGCGTGCCTAGCTCCGAAGATTGCTTGCCCGGAGGTCTGCAGGGCGTGACCCATCACCACGTGTTCCACACTGGTTGGGTCTGTTCCGGTCTTCTCCATGGCACCCTTGATTGCTACTGTTCCGAGTTGCTCGGCTGAAACTGATGCTAATCGCCCGCCTGGTCCCCCATCTCCTCTCTTGCCTCCAAGCCACTCGCAGAAGGGCGTCCTCGCCCCACCTACGACAACCGCTCCCTCGGTCATCTGACTACTTCCTTAGTTCAGGACTCGTCTGACTCTTCCGTCATCGAGCCAAGGTAGTCTGGTAGTTCGACGCCCGACATCTTCGCGACGTCGTGTATCGGAGGTAGGCTCTGTACTAGGCTGCTGACGAAGTTGCTAGTTGCAGAGTTTCCGTCTTTGTCGTTTCCGCTGTCCCATACTGTGATCTTGTCTATCTTCAGGTTGCGGATTGCCTCGGTCTGAGCCGACACCATGGCCTCTATCTTCTCCACCATGAGTAGGGTTGCCGCAGCCTTCGGATCTCCTGACGCGCTTGAAACTAGGTTGCTGTAACCCTGGGCCTTTGCTTCCAGAACCTTCTGGACACCCTCGGCCTCTGCCTCGTACTTGGCGAGGATGGCATCTGCCTCACCGCGGGCGATCCTCCTCTGCCTCTCTGCCTCGGCCTCAGCTGCTATCTCTACCTGCTGTTTGGCGATGGTTTCCCTAGCGATCTCGCTAGCTCTGAGAGATTGTTCTTCCTCGTCGTATTTCGCCTTAGCAATCTCGGCCTCGGCTTGAGCCGAGGCCACATCGGCTCTCTGCTTGGCCGATGCTTCTGCCTCAGCGAGGTCGGCGTTTGCCCTGGCGATCTCTGCCTGAGCAGCGTTCTCACCGCCAACTGCCATCGCTTCCTGCTGTTCGACGTAAACACGCTGGTCTGCCTGCGCCGCCTTCCTTCCCTTCTCTGCCTCCGCGTTATTCTGTGCTACCTGAATCTCTCTGGTTCGGTCGGCCTCTGACTGTCCGATGGCTCCATCCCTCTGTGCGTTGGCGACATCGATCCTAGCCTGCTCGACTGCAGTGGATGCGGCCTTCTTACCGATGCTCTCGATGTAGTCGGACTCGTCTGTGATGTCAGCGATGTTAACGTTGATCAGATACAGTCCGACCTTCCTCATCTCCTGTCCGACGTTCTTCTGAATTAGCTCTAGGAAGGAGTCCCTGTCCTGGTTGATCTGCTCGATTGTCAGGGTGGCTACCGTGAGACGGAGTTGACCGAAGATGATCTCCTTCGCCATCTCCTCTATGTCCTCTACCCTGAAGCCGAGGAGACGCTCGGCTGCGTTGGCCATTATCGAAGGCTCCGTCGAGACGCCTATGGTGAATGTGCTTGGAACGTTGATTCTGATGTTCTGGAGAGACAGTGCGCCCCTCAGGTCGATGTTGATGGTCATCGGCTTCAGCGAGATGTAGGCGTAGTCCTGGATTAGTGGCCATACCAGTGAGGCGCCTCCGTGAAGGGTCTTGGACGGTTTCGGTCGACCGTCCGCCGTCCTTTCCGTCCTACCGTAAATCACCATTATCTGATCCGGAGGACATCGCTTGTATCGCTGTGCGAAAAACATCACAGCGGCCACAAGAATCAATACGACTGCAAATATCATTATTCCTAGTACGTCTTCTGCTTCTGCCATTGGCTCAACTCATTACATAAGACGCCGCAGTCACCTATGAATGCTTACCCGCCACGACCGTTTCAATGGACCGTGAGGTTATTTTTCTGCCTTAGATTCTCTTGACTACTAGGACCTCTCCGATTGTGTCTACAACTTCGATGAAGTCTCCCGTCGCGATCCCTGCCCCATCCTCGGACTTGGCGTTGAATGTCCTCTGCGCCTCGTTGACCTCGACGGTGACCTGTCCGACGCCCTCGTCCGTGATTCTGAGGTAGACCTGTCCCTTGGCCCCTATGGCCTCGGAAAGTTCCACCGTCCCATCCTGCTGAAGGTTGACGAAAAGTTCGAACAGTTTGCCAGTGAAGTACATCGAAGCGCCACCGGCAATTGCTCCTGCCAAGATGGCTGGCGAAGGGCCTCCCCCGGACTTTGTCACGTAAAGCCCAGCTAGTCCGAAGAACATCAGGAATGCCATGATCCCCTGGAAAGTGAGAGCCTTGAACGATGCATCCGCACCCATGTCCACGTCTATTCCGAATAGTCCGTCGAATATGTCCGTGGCAATTCCGCCTATCATCAGTAGGAAGAAGTACAGGACGAACAGGATGCCCCCTACCAAGGCACTTGCCGCGAACAGCATGTCAATTCCTGTAACATCCCCTAGCCCTACCAACTCGAACAAACTGAACTCGACCATTGTAACTGCGTGTGATGTCTAATTTTTGACTTGTTCGGCGGAAACGGGCCCGCTAGTACTCATTTCTTGGAAAGTAGGACGCCGATGTAGCGCTCCAGGTTCAGGATGGGGCCAAGAGAGAGTCCGACAATAACGAACGAGATGGTGAGATTGGTGTCAGAGCTGATGCTGAATAATGAGTCTATGAGCGTGTATGAAAAAAGTCCCAACAGGAATAGTATGACGGGGATTGCTGCCCTCCTGAAGAAGATGTGATACCCG